>CANNNV010000037.1 GCA_947506155.1 Methylococcaceae bacterium | reverse complement strand
TGGTGGGATAAACCATCACAGTGTGAGTCCGCTAAACGTTCTGCAGTTACGCATTTTGGCATTACTGGGTTCCTCTTCTGCAATTTATCAAGGGCTGGCGGTTAAATCTGGGGAAGTAGGCAGAAAAATCGGCGAACCGTGAGCTATCATAATCTAATTGTTTTGCAGCAAAATCCTAATGGGTCTTTTAATAGTATTAATATAAACCAGGCACATGTTTGGGGCGTTGAGTTACAGGGACGTTATGCCTGGAATGGGGCATGGACTAGCGGCCTTGCTTATTCTTACATAGTTGCAAATAATCCTCAAAATAGCCTGGAAATACCCAATCGTCCTAATAATCAAGGTCAGTTTTGGACTGAATGGCATATTTTGGCACCCTTAAGCATTCGAGTTGATTTGACCTACCGTGACGGTTATTGGGCTGATTCATTAAATACCCTGCGGATTCAATCAGCACCACGCCTCAGCGCAAACATTAATTATCAAATTAATCCTAAAGTTCGTGTGTATGCGCGAGGAGAAAATATCAATAATGAACGAACACCTGACTTGTATGGTTTTAATTATGTCGGTGCTGCAATTTATGGCGGGGTTAATATTGATTATTAACTGATGTTACGCAGCCCGTAATTTCTGCAATTCTTCGTAAGCCATTTGGTTCGCCTTTATGAACAGCTTAGCCCGTAATGCAAAATGATTGGCCTTGTGCTTAATTTTCAGACACTCCAGCTTAATCTGCTCTGTCTTAACGTCAGATTAAAACGCTCAATATAAGAGCTTGTCCACTTATATGAGATTCGTGATGCGCTGTCCGTCAAATTTGGTGGCGAGAACGGAGGTTACGAAGTTGGTGTAGTCTTGTTCCTGGAGGTCGCTTAAAAGTTGCCCTTTTATTTTAAAGGAATTATCATGCGCTTGCTGTTTAAAATTGACAAATAGCTGAAATTTTAACGACTAATTCGTTGTAAGTAAATACTTACAACGTCGGACTGCGTTTTTATTATGAGATATTTTATAAAACACTAATGAGGAGATTAATAATAATGAAAAAAATTACAATTCTTGGCGGAATCTTGCTAGCCGGAGCTAGTGCTGGAGCGATGGCTAGTTGTGCTGATGTTACAACAGCCTGGACTAAAAGTGGTGCAACGCTTGCCTCAGCTGTAGGTGTTACCGGCAACGGTGGATACGGTCTTCCTATGTGGGTCGCGATAGTTGATGAAACCAATAAAGTTTGCGCAATAGTAAATAGTGGAGCGTCAGGCGTGACTTCAGGCGCGACTATCGGTAACAAATCTTGGTTAGGTAGTCGTGTTATTGCAATACAAAAGGCGACTACAGCAAATTCTTTTAGTCTGGATGCTTTTTCGACTTCGACAGCCAATCTTTATGGCTTGACTATGCCTGGTGGCAGTCTTTATGGATTGCAATTTAGTAATCCGGTTGATCCTGCTGCCGCTTATGCCGGTAGTGAAACTACTTACGGTACAGGTAGTGATCCAGCTGTTGGCAAGCGTATTGGCGGCATTAATGTGTTTGGTGGCGGTTTGGCGCTTTACAACACTGCGAAAGTTAAAGTTGGCGCTATCGGCGTTTCAGGCGACACTTCTTGTACTGATCATGCTGTCGCGTGGCGGTTGCGTGCCTCTATGGGCTTAAACAATGTCCCCGGTGGATTTATCAGTGGTTATACAGGAAAACCTAGTACGGCAATTGGCGATGAAATGATCATCAACACGGCTGGTACTGTGACCAATGCTTATAAACAAGTTAGCTGTGCTCATAATGCTATAGCCAACCCTACTGCTGGAGCGGCAACAGGCGTGATTGTTGAGTAGTTATTAATATTTCAATTCGCTCGTTTTTTACCGCAAGCTTACGGTAAAAAACGAGTTTTTGTAGTTCCCAGGCTTATGCAAATCTACTTATCTGTTATCACTACCATTGTCCTAATAGCGGTGGTACCGGGGTGCTCTTTAGTGCCATCAAATATTCAAGAAGCTCCAATCAAAGACACTTTTTACCAGCCCCCAGCAGAATTACTCGGACACGGAGCGCGATTGCCCACGGCAGAGGAGTTGGCGCAAGAAAAAATATTCGATAGTCATCAGATAGATTTGGCTATTGATAAGCTAAAAAGTGTTGATGTTAGCGAGCGGATAGCTGCTACAGAAACCTTAAATGCATATCAGCTTCCAAAGGCGGAACAACAATTAGGCTATGTTCTACTTCATGATAACAATGCCCTAGTTCGTCAATCCGCTGCGCAGAGCCTTGGTTTATTTAAAAATTTATCAGATAGAACTCTAGGTGTTTTGTTAAAGTCTTTATCTGATAACGATCAAAAAACCTGCAGAGAAAGCCTAAATACACTCCTAAGCAATACGTTACGCACTAGCGATAACCAGGATAAATTCCAAAAAATTCTGGGGCAATTACGTAAAAAAGCCAATTCGCGTCATGTGCATCATGATATTCGTGTCAGCCTTAAGGCCTTTCTTAAAGACCAGGAACCGGTAAAAAGTGTTTTTCACTAAGCTGTGGTGAGCAGGGCAGCGTTGCCCACCACAAACCGGTTATCACGCTAAAACAAGGTATCCCACATTTCATCAACTTTTTTAATCACTTCGGGCGACATCGTGATCGTCCTGCCCCATTCCCGGTTGGTTTCGCCTGGCCATTTATTGGTCGCGTCAAAGCCTACTTTCGAACCTAAGCCTGAAACCGGCGACGCAAAATCAAGATAATCGATTGGCGTATTTTCCAGTATGGTTAAATCCCTGGCCGGGTCCATGCGGGTTGTCATCGCCCAGATCACATCCTGCCAGTTTCTGACGTCAATATCATCATCGACGACAATCACGAACTTGGTGTACATGAATTGGCGTAAAAATGACCAGGTGCCGAGCATTACGCGTTTGGCATGACCTGCGTACTGTTTTTTCATGCTGATCACGGCCATCCGGTAAGAGCAGCCTTCCGGCGGCAAGTAAAAATCTACTATTTCCGGAAATTGTTTTTGCAAAATGGGTACGAAGACTTCGTTTAATGCAACGCCCAGAATCGCCGGTTCGTCCGGCGGTTTGCCCGTATAAGTGCTGTGATAAATAGGCGCCTGGCGCTGAGTGATGGTTTCGATAGTGAATACCGGAAAGTTGGCAACTTCATTGTAATAGCCAGTGTGGTCGCCATACGGGCCTTCCGGCGCGAACTCGCCTGGATAGATAAAGCCTTCCAATACGATTTCAGCACTGGCTGGAACGTGTAAATCATTAAGCAAGGATTTTGCTACTTCGGTTTTGCTGCCGCGCAATAAACCGGCAAACGCATATTCGGACAGTGAGTCCGGCACCGGGGTGACGGCAGCCAGTATAGTGGCTGGATCTGCGCCCAGGGCCACCGAAACCGGAAACGGCTTGCCGGGGTGGGCTTTTTGAAATTCCATAAAATCCAGCGCCCCGCCCCGATGCGCCAGCCAGCGCATAATGACTTTGTTTTTGGCGATGACTTGCAAGCGGTAGATCCCCAAATTTTGCCGTTCCTTGTTTGGGCCTTTGGTAATCACTAAAGGCCAGGTAATCAAGGGCGCGGCATCTTCCGGCCAGCAAGTCTGAATCGGATAAACGCTAAGATCGATTTCATCGCCTGTTCGAACCAGTTCCTGGCAAGGCGCAGAACTGATCAGTTTGGGCGCCATATTCAGCACTTGTTTGAATACCGGAAATTTCTCCCAGGCATCCTTCAGGCCTTTGGGCGGCTCTGGTTCTTTTAAATAAGCCAGCAACTCACCGATGCCGCGCAACTCGGTTACCGAGTCCGCACCCATACCCATCGCAACCCGGCGTGGGGTGCCGAACAGGTTGGCCAGCACCGGAATATTTCCGCCTTTGGGGTTTTCAAACAGTAAGGCAGGGCCGCCCATTTTTAAGGTCCGGTCACAAATTTCGGTCATTTCCAGATAGGGATCGACCTCAACAGTAATCCGTTTTAGCTCGCCCTGTTTTTCCAGTTGCTTGATAAAGTCGCGTAAATCTTTGTATTTCATGCCGCGATGCCATTATGTCTAAGTAAGGCGTCAATCGTGGGTTTGCGGCTACGAAATTTGATAAATAACTCCATTGCGTTTTTACTACCGCCTCGTTCAAGAATGTTGGTTAAAAAAGCCTTACCTGTTTCTTGGTCAAAAATGCCTTTTTCCTCAAACAGCGAAAAAGCGTCGCTGGACAATACTTCCGCCCATTTGTAGCTGTAATAGCCTGCGCCATAACCGCCGGCAAAAATATGTGAAAAGCTGTGGGCAAAGCGGTTGAACTCGGGCGGCTTAACCACGGCAACTTGTTCTCTGACCTCTGTCAAAGTTGCATAAATTCGCCCACCTTGTTCGGGATCGTAGTCCTTATGTATCCTGAAATCGAACAGGCTGAACTCGAGTTGCCGCACCATGATCATGCCGGCCTGAAAGTTTTTTGCCGCAAGCATTTTAGTAAACAAGGTTTCCGGCAATTTCTCACCGGTTTGATAATGGCCTGAAATTAGATTCAGCGCTTCTTGTTCCCAGCACCAGTTTTCCATGAACTGAGAGGGCAGTTCAACTGCATCCCATTCCACGCCGTTAATGCCGGAGACGCCCAGATGATCAACCTGGGTTAGCATATGGTGTAGGCCGTGGCCAAATTCATGGAACAAGGTAGTTACGTCATCATGGGTCAGTAAGGCGGGTTGATCGCCTATTGCCGGGGTAAAGTTGCAGGTAAGATAAGCAACCGGGGTTTGGATGGTGGCATTAATTTTTTTACGTGCTACGCAATCATCCATCCAGGCGCCGCCACGTTTTTTGGCTCTGGCGTAAAGATCGAAATAAAACTGGCCGCGTAATACGCCGGCCTGGTCATGAATCTCGAAAAAACGTAAATCGGGATGATAGCTATCAAACTTAAAAATTTCGGCGATTTGTAAGCCGTACAGTTTTTCTACAATCGCAAATAAACCGGGCAAGACATGAGTGACTGGAAAATAAGCTTTTACTTCTTCCTGCGACAGCTGGTAAAAATGCAGGCGCATTTTTTCCGAAACATAGCTCATATCCCAGGATTGCAAGTCATCAAGCCCATAGTGTTGTTTGGCAAAGTCACGCAAATCGGCCAAATCCTTGCGCGCCTGGCGGTAGGAGCGGTCGGCCAGGTCTTCCAGAAAATCAATAACATCCTCTGGCTTTTCAGCCATTTTGGTCGCCAGTGATAATTCGGCATAATTGTTAAAGCCAAGCAACAGCGCTTTTTCATGGCGCAAGGCCAGAATTTTTTCCATGTTTTCGCTGTTGTCCCATTGCCCGGCATGTGGCCCCAGTTCTGAAGCTCGGGTTGCGTAGGCTTCGTAATGTTCGCGGCGTAACTCGCGATTATCGGCGTAAGTCATCACTGAAATATAAGACGGAAACTGCAAAGTAATCATCCAGCCGATTTCATTATGGCTTTCTGCTGTCTGTTTGGCCTGGGCCAAGGCAGATTTAGGCAAGCCCGCCAGATCAAGTTCGTCTCTAATGACTTTATTCCAAGCATTGGTTGCATCAAGCAGGTTCTCTTCGTAGCTGCTGGCAAGCGCTGATAATTGGGCGCTGATGTCTTTGTAGCGTTGTTTTTTTTCGCTGTCCAGGTCTATGCCGGACAGTTTGAAATCTCTTAAGGCATTGCGGATGATTTTTTGCTGGGCAATATCCAGCGTCGCAAATTCATCGCTGTCAGCGATAAAACGATAAGCCTTAAACAAAGCTTCGTTTTGCCCCATCTCGGTGGAGTAGGCGCTAAGTTTGGGCAGGCAGGCGTTGTAAGCATCGCGCAGTTCGTCGCTGTTGACCACGGAATTTAAATGGCTAACCGGCGACCAGGCTTTATTAAGCTTGTCCTCGATATTTTCCAGCGGTTCAATCAGATTTTTCCAGGTGTAATTTTGGCTGGCGGCAAGATGCTTTGCTACCGTCGCGCGGGCCTCGGACAATAACTGGTCGATAGCAGGGACGATATGTTCTGGTGTTATTTGAGAAAATAGTGGCAGTGTGGCGTTGGCTAATAAAGGATTATTCATAGTGGGCTCAGGAAAGAAAGTTCATGGCAGAAGCTTGGCGTTGTGCCGTAGGTCAGGGTCAGTTTGCTAGTGTAAGCCGGTATAGCGTTTAGATAGGGTATGTTCTTGACTCGGTTCTGGTCTGGTTTTTTTTCCGTGGGCTTTGAGTGATGGAAAAAGAGTGGCAAACCAATTCATGATGACATGACACGTTATTGTTTCGAAGGGGAGGTTTTGTAATCGCTGATTATTTATCTTGAGTATCAAAAAATAGGGCTGTTTTGGACAGATGATCGTGCCAGCTGCACTGGTTTTTATCAACCAGTATCCACATAAAACCCAGTCCAAAAAATCCCCAGGAAAGCAGCGCTGCGGCAAAACGAAGTAAAGCTTGTTTCCAGCTGATGGTTTTTTTGTCCAGCGTAAGTACTTTGATTTTCCATGCTCGCAAACCCAGTGTTTGCCCACCGTGAGTCCAAAACCAGGCGTAAAAAAGGAAACTAACTAGCAGCAGATACAGTGGGAAAAAAAATTGTTGGGTGGTGTAAGCTTTGCCTGCATTTAAAGGCAGCACCAACGCAGTCGCGACAAATAAAACAGCAATCAGTAGCAGCAGGTCGTACAGTATGACGGTTAGGCGACGAAAAAAACCAGGCTTGGAAAAAAGCTCCAAGCCTGGTTTTTTGTTCTTGGCTGATTTGACCAATTAAATTTTGAATACAGCTAATTTCTGGCCAAAATACATGCAGATTCCCATTAGTGCACCCAGCATTACAAGAGAAAACAAGAATGGTGGTCTATGAAACAGAAGAATGAAGAAATCTGTGGCAAAAAGGCTGGTCAACAAAGGTTGGTCAATTAAGCTATTAAGAATCTTTTTGAACATAACAAATTCCTGTCAAGCACGTTACTGATTGTGCGAGGGTTTAAAAAATGGTTGCCTGAGTTTTTATTGGGATGGGTTGGGTAAAATTGCCGATAAAAATCAGAGTCGTAATTTTACTCCATTCAAAAGGTTAATGTAAAAGAAACTTGCCGTGGGTTAGAATTCGCTAGCAATGATATAATTAGAATAACTAGAAAAATAAACAAGGTATAAAGACTATTTTAAACTTCTTTAAAAAAATTATTAATTCAGCTACAGCGAGAAATCAAGCTGTACCGGTTGCCGGGCGGGTCAAGATATATTCACGCTCGGAACATACGATCTCACGCTCCCAGATCAGTGACAACGCGCTGAAGGTTTTGTATCGACTGCAAAATGAAGGCTACGATGCTTACCTAGTCGGTGGCTGTGTCCGTGATTTGTTGTTGGGACGAGAGCCCAAGGATTTTGATGTGGTGACTAATGCTGATCCTGAGCAGGTCAGGGAAGTATTTCGAAATTGCCGATTAATTGGCCGACGGTTTCGCCTGGCCCATGTGTGTTTTGGTCGAGAAATTATTGAAGTTGCGACGTTTAGAGGTGCAGGCGAAGAGAAAAATGATCAGCAAATGCTTAACAAGGAAGGGCGTTTGCTGCGGGATAATGTCTACGGTACGATCGAAGAAGATGTCTGGCGCCGGGATTTTACTGTCAATGCACTCTATTACAATATCAAGGATTTTTCGGTTGTAGATTTTGTGGGAGGCATGGCTGACCACAAGACCGGAACGCTTAAACTGATCGGCGATTCTGACGTGCGTTTTCGTGAAGATCCAGTGCGCATGCTAAGAGCTGTGCGCTTTGCTGTCAAACTCGGCTTCAAGTTGGATAGTGCTTGTGAGCAAGCGATACATAATGATGTTCGGCTATTGGCTAGCATACCGTGTGCACGGCTTTACGATGAAATGATAAAGCTGTTTTTATCTGGTTATGCGCTACAGACCTTTGAGATGCTAAGACATTATGGGCT
This sequence comes from Methylococcaceae bacterium, assembly GCA_947506155.1. Lineage (GTDB taxonomy): Bacteria > Pseudomonadota > Gammaproteobacteria > Methylococcales > Methylomonadaceae > Methylobacter_A. Next base: position 12,696 of record CANNNV010000037.1, on the reverse strand, counting down.
TTTTGACGTATTGTTTCCTGCCACGGAGCACAGTTTGGCGGTTGAAGAAAACGGATTCCCCCGATTGTTATTAATTAAAGCGTTGGAAAACTCGGATAACCGGATAGCCGAAGGTAAAACAATTACCGCCTACTTTTTATTGGCAGCTTTTTTGTGGGAACCCGTGCGAATAAGGGCTAAAGAAAAAATAGCGCAAGGCCAGGTTGAATTTGTCGCTTATCAGGATGCAGCCAGCGAGATTATTGCCCGGCAGATTAAAAGTACCGCCCTGCCGCGTCACATCAGTATGGCGATGCGTGAAGTTTGGAATATGCAGCCCAAATTTAATGCGCGGGTCGGCTCCAGGCCCAGCCGTCTGATCCGACATCCTCGCTTTAGAGCAGGTTATGATTTTTTATTGCTGCGCGCCGAGACTGGGGGCGCTGATCCTGAATTGGCGCAGTGGTGGACCAAGTATCAGCATGCCAGTGAAAATGAACAACGAAAAATGACCCAGCCTCCGCGTAATCCCAATAACAAATCGGCGCGAAAAAGGAGTTACCATCGAAAACCTAAAGATAGTTCCGCTCCTTCCGAGTCTTAATGATGAATAAGTCAATGTCGGTCCCGGTAACCGCTTATATAGGTTTGGGTAGTAACCTAGCAAACCCTGTCGAGCAAATAAAATCAGCACGCACGGCAATAACGCAGATGCCTCGAGTGCAGGAGCTGGGATTTTCCGGATTGTATTCTAGTCCGCCCATGGGGCCTCAGGATCAGCCTGATTATGTTAATGCGGTGATGTGTGTAGCAACCGATATGCTGCCACTGGATTTACTACGTGGCTTACAGTCTATTGAGAATATTCAGGGGCGGGTCAGAAAAGGTCAGCGCTGGGGCGCCAGGACGCTGGATCTGGATATCTTGCTCTATGGCGACCAAATTATTGAACTATCTGATTTAATCGTGCCGCATCCGGGCTTGGCGAATCGGGCTTTTGTGCTGTATCCATTGTATGAGATCGCGCCGGAACTGAGAGTCCCGGGAAAAGGCCTTATTGCTGATTTGCTAGCCGAGTGCCCGATGGATCGGTTGAAAAAAAGCTAAAAAGTTTATTAACGCTAATTTTTAGCCTTTTGGCACCACTTTCTCACTGTATAAATAGTTTAAAAATGAATCAATATTCTTCTGCAGCTATGCTAAAACCGTTGTCGATTAGCGATTTAGCTGCGATGAAACAAAGTGGCGAGAAAATCTCCTGCTTAACTGCTTATGACGCGGCTTTTAGCGCCTTAATCGATAAGGTGGGTATCGATATGATACTGGTCGGAGATTCTCTGGGTATGGTTATTCAGGGGCATAATACTACGCTTCCGGTTACTATCAGCGATATGGTTTATCACACTCGCTGCGTCAGCGCCGCTAGACAACGGTCGTTTATTATCGCTGATTTACCATTCATGACTTACGCAACGCCGGTTATGGCGGCTAAAAATGCGAGTCAATTAATGCAAGCCGGCGGTGCGCAAATGGTTAAGCTGGAAGGTCCGCGTATCGATTGTGTCAGTTTTTTGGTCGATCAGGGTATTCCTGTTTGCGGGCATTTGGGCTTGTTACCGCAATCGATTAATCAATTGGGTTATTACAAGGTTCAGGGCAAGGAACAGGTCGAAGCTGAAAAAATATTTACCGATGCCTGGAAATTGCAACAGGCAGGTGCGAGCTTGCTTGTACTGGAATGCGTACCTGCAAGCCTGGCTAAAGACATCAGTGCACAGTTAACGATACCGGTGATCGGCATCGGTGCCGGTATCGACTGCGACGGTCAGGTGTTGGTGCTTTACGACATGCTCGATATTGGTATTATGAAGCGACCACGCTTTTCTAAGAATTTTATCAGCGATGCCGCGAATATTGAGGAGGCGATTCGTGACTATCATCAGGCCGTCAAACAGTCTTTTTTTCCAGCAGCTGAACACAGTTTTTAACCGATATGCTTATAGTTAACATCCTCTCAGATTTACGCACGGCTATTAGAGCCTGGCGTTCAGCCGGACTAAGTATTGCGCTGGTGCCGACCATGGGCAATCTGCATGCTGGACATTTAAAATTGGTGACTGAGGCCAAAAAAAAAGCAGATCGGGTCGTAGTTAGTATTTTTGTCAATCCCACCCAGTTTGGTGTTGGTGAGGATTTCGAGTCCTATCCTCGAACCGTCTATGAAGATCAGCAGCAGCTGATCGCTGCTGGAGCGCATTTGTTATTTCAACCGGCGGTTTCAGAAATTTATGCGCCGGATGCCAAAACGATTGTATCGGTAACCGGTCTGTCTGAAAAGTATTGCGGTGCATTTAGGTCCGGCCATTTTGACGGTGTTGCAACAGTTGTATGCAAGTTATTCAATATGATACAGCCGGATGTCGGCTTGTTTGGTTTAAAAGACTTTCAACAGTTGACGGTAATACGGGCGATGGTCAGGGATTTGAATATGCCGATTGAAATAATCGGTGTAGAAACTGTTCGTGAAGTCAGTGGCTTGGCGATGAGTTCCAGAAATGGTTATTTATCGGTTGAGGAAAAAATGATCGCCGCAAAACTTTACCAGTCCTTATGTGTTGCGCGTGAGGCGATTTTAGCGAGGCGACAATCTTATCCAGAAATAGAGCGCCAAGCAGTATTGTTTTTGCGAGATTCTGGCTTTCAGCCGGATTATTTTAGTGTGTGCAGTAGCCGTGATTTAAAACAGGCCGGCGAGGATGATGTGGGACTGGTTTTGCTGGCGGCGGCACGCCTAGGTAAAACTCGATTAATTGATAATATTTGGCTTCGACTTTGCTCAGCCAACGAGAACGCCACGTCAGTCGACAGGAACCGCTAGTTAGTCGACAATGGCTGCGCTAGCTGAGCAAAGTCGAAGCTAAAAGTTGAAGCATTGTTGTAATTAATGGATAATGCGCGGTTCTCAAAGGTATTTATATAGTGTTTTATTATGCAAATCACGATGCTTAAAGCGAAATTACATAGAGCTACGGTGACCCATTCAGAATTGGGTTATGAAGGTTCTTGTGCGATTGACAGCAATATTCTCGATTTATCGGGTATCAGGGAATACGAGCAGATACACATTTATAATATCAATAATGGTGCTCGTTTTACGACTTATGCGATTCGTGCTGAAGCGGGGTCCGGGTTATTTTCAGTGAATGGTGCGGCCGCTCGTTTGGCGTGTCCAGGTGATTTAATTATTGTTTGTGCATTTGCGATCTTGGATCAACAGGAAGTAGACGCTCATAAGCCTACTCTGATTTACTTTAATGAAAAAAACGAGGTGCAACGCTCAGCCTGTTCTATTCCTGTCCAGGCCGCTTGATTAACTCTTTTTCACAGTAAACATTCATAAACAGCATGCCCGAGTTTTCAAAACAAAAACTAGGGCATGCTGCTGGCTTTTAATTTCATATGAAAAATGGCGAGCTACCAGGATTTAACCCAGTCGCCAATTTTGACACCTAGTTCGTGAGCAGGAACTTCCAACTTACCCATTGCGTAACGCGCTGCGATAGTGTGAATGGTCAACACGCCGACTGGTTGCCGATCTTTGCCGATAAAACTCTGGCCACCATCAAGCGTTAATTCATCACCGGTTGAGCCGTAAACAACTAGTTGGTCACCGACATTAAGTCTTTCCTGCGCGCCGGCATCAATGAACACTTTATCATCCTTAATTTCAATAATACGTGCAGCAAATGGATAGCAGCTTAAGGCCTGGCGAATATCAGCGCTGGCGCGATCTATGATGTGGGTTATTTTTTCACCGGTTGAGGTGGCGGTAAAACGCTCGCTGCCTACCGCATAGCTTGCCGGTATCCACACATCGCCGATGACGTCATCCACATAACGCTGCTGGAACAATAAAGCGCCGGTAAGTCCGTCATGCACGTACACATCAATACCTATGCCACGCCTAGCGACGACATCGCGTGCCAGACTTCTGGCATAGGCTAAAGGCCCCGCACCACTCATGTATTCGCTGGATTCAACTTCCAGATCCCTGATCACTCCAGATAGCACAAATTGCACACCATTAGAACTAGCCATTTGCATGACTTTGGATGGACGATAAGCTGTGTGCTCCTGTGCTTCCGGAGCTAGGTCAGCTCTTGGGTATAAGTTGATAGTGCTGGCGTTGCTGCCTATAAACTCGCCAGATTCCATCAGGTAATTGTTTAGCTCTCGTGGAATACCGGCATATAAATCCTGGGTTTCATAAGCACTGAGTTGTTCTTGTTTAACTAAGGGGAAGGCGGTTGCGATAATGCGTTTGCGATACTGAGGTTTACAGGAACTGTTGGCCGATAGTTCTACGTTAGCTATAACATGATAAATTTTGTCGGCCGTCCATTCCTGGATAATGTGAGTGTGGTTAACGGCTGCTGCTGTGTGCATGGTCAGCGTATCAAGCAGGGTATTATTTTGACTGACCAGCGTTTGGCTATGAATGGTCACAGACGCTTGCAGCGAGGCCTGGCGGATGGCATCTTGTAAGGCCTGTTTCTTAGCCAGTAATATCATGCCCTTGCTGATTGCTGCTTGGCCTTCAACGGTGACGACATGCGTTGGTGGTTTAAGTTGAACGTGGGTGCAGGACAAGCCTGCGAAAAATAACACTACCCACAAAAATTGGAATACTATTTTTGCCATTCATTAAACCAGATTAAGATTATTTAGGGGAGTTTTAACAACGAATTTATTTTCGATTGAAGCCACCGGTATTGGGATAGTTGTAACAATCAGGCGTATTACAGGCTGAGTGATCAATACTCGATACGGTGGACGGCTCCGAAGCCTGAGCTTCTAAATTGTGTTGAAGGCATTGATTAAGCAAGGCGCTAGTGCCGTTAATACAGTCATAAAATCGTGGAGTTAAATCAAGTTCCACAACGGTTTCAAACATATCATCACCTGCGTAAAGGTCTGTCCCAATAGCGGAGGTTCTTTTTACCCTAGCCCCGCGCAAATAAGCATTAAGATAAACCTGATAACTATCATGAGTGACTTCCATATTTTCGACCGTAGACTGACCACGTAAATGCAGGCCATTAAGTTGCTCTGCTAAACTTCGGTAAGCATCCATTTTAGACGCTCTCATGGCCAGTAATTTGATTTGTGAACGTGAAAATCGGTCACTTTTTTCGACGGTGCCATAGCCTATGGCACTCAGTGTTTTAATCGGGATAAAAGTCAGTGGTGGCGCTTTTTCAATTGTGCAAGCCGCTAGCAATAGGCTAATAACTATCGCTAGAGAAGCCGTGTGTGGGGCGACAGTGCCTAAAAATATGTACATGGTGTAACTCCTATGTTGGTTAACCGATGTAGCGGCTGATAAGTCGATGACTTTAGAGCGACCCTGGCGGCACGGTAGACCGAACATGAATGTCCCGCTGCGGAAACGGAATTTCTATCTTATGCTCGCGCAGTGCTTTTTCCAATCTAACATGTAAATCATGGGTAACTGGCAATCGATTTAACAGCTCGCTAACATAAACACGGATAGAAAAATCCAACGAACTTTCGCCAAAACCTATTAATAGAACGCTAGGTTCTGGATCACTGAGCACTAGTGGCGTTGAGTAGACCGTATCAAGCATGACTTTATGTGCTAACTCAACATCTGAACCGTAAGCGATAGCGACAGGAATTACCACCCGAGTTATTGGATCGCTCAACGTCCAGTTGATCAACTGACTGGTAATAAAAGTTTTATTTGGAACAATCAGGTCTTTTTGATCCATGTCGATCAAGGTGGTGGCTCGCATTTGAATACGACTGACTTTGCCGGTCACAGTGCCGATAGTGACGGTATCGCCAACACGTATTGGCCGCTCAAACAAAAGAATAATTCCTGATACTAAATTGGCGAAAATTTCCTGTAGACCAAAGCCCAAACCTACGCTGAGCGCTGCAACTAGCCACTGTACTTGCGACCAACTACCGCCCAATTCATTGGCAACACTGATAAAGCCTATTGAAAATAACACATATTTAGCCAGTTGATTAACGGCATAACGACCACCCGCTTCTATCGACCAGCGCCTGAACACCAATAATTCCATTACGCCGGAAAAATTACGTACCGAAACTACCGCAATAAAAACATATAAGCTGGCCAGAAACAGATTCGTCAAGGTGGTCGGCTGATAACTATCTTGATTGTCAATATTAACCAAATGTTGCCAGAGTACAATACGATCCAGGAAGGAAAAAGCCGGCAAGATGTTTTTCCAAATGATTGAAAAACCGATTACCAGTGTAAAACCGATAAAAACATTCAGCAGCTTTAGGGTTTGGGCATTTATTTTAGGAATATCGATTTGATGCTCATCAAGCGGCAACATCGGATCTTCCGATCCAGGGAGATGTTTCTCAGTCAGTTCTGCAGTTTTGCGTTTTTGTAAAGCATTGGTGCTAGCTAACTGCCGGTTAACTAAGGTTAACCAACGAAACACTAGGGCGTGAATAATGATAATCAAAAAAATCAGCCGCAAGGTGATAATGAGTTTTTGCTGTAATTCCAATGCGCTGAGATAATAGCCCGCGATAGCAAAACTGATGATCACCAACGGTATACAAATGGCGGTAAAATACCAGCCATAGCGGAGTTTGGCTATCCACCCCTCCGAATTTTTTTGGATATAAGCTTGCAATAATCCGGTAGAGGGTTTTAACACCCGTCCCATAAATACAGCCATTGCAATCATGAAGATAACCAATGCCAAGCGGCCTAAACTGTCGCTATGCGCAGAAAATTTCGATGCACTGGTGGCGCTAATAATAAACACCGTCGGCACTATAATAAAACGTATCCAAGCAATTTGCTGGCGTAAAAGGCTTACTGACGTTTTGTGCCATTGAAAGTGTTTACGGGCTATTCCATCGACTGCAAACAAGTCATAAAGCAAGTACAGAAAAAATAGCGGCAGAGCAATACCCTTCAGTCCTTCACCTATGGCTTTAGTGAAATCGGCGACTTGACTGTTATCACTCAAAAACCAGCCAAAATAATTAAGTAATAATGGCATTGGCAATATCTGGACTAGGTTATAAGCCAACACTCTTAAAGTGAAGTAAAAATCATCTGTTTTGCGGGGGATTGTTTTTAACTGCCGTTTTGCCCAGTTTTTACCCAAGTGCAGGCTGATTAGACCCAGTATCGCAATAACGATCAAGAACACATGATGTAACGCCAGTCTTAACATGTCGCCGATCACAGCTATCCAGTTAAATGGTGATAGTAGCCATTTTGTTGAGTAATATAACTCTTTGATGTAACTTAAATTAATGGGTTCTGAGCTAGGTACCCATAGTAAACGTTCGTCCAAATAGGTAGCAAATTTACCGGCCTGAGTACTCATTTGTTGCCTGGCAAAATCAAAGTCACCCAAGGTGCGTAAATAGGTTGTGTAGGCGACTGACAGCTTATTTAGTAATTCTTTTTGATTATTCAGCAATACCCGTAGTTCAGCTTGTATCATCATACGTTGCTCAATTGGCAAGGTTTGGTCGACAGACTTCATCATGTCTTTTAGACAGGTATCGACATCTATCAGTTGTTTCAGCTGGTCTTCAACTTTGAATTGAGCAAGACTGGTGAGCGCAGTTTCCTCCTGAATGTTCTGGGACTGTTGCTTAAACTCATCCTGAATCGATAAACCGCGTCGTTCTTCACGTAGAATTTTGCCTAATGCAGGACTTAAACCTGCTAAACTGATTTTCTTTTCAGCGCTTTTAAAGTCGGTTTCAATGTCAGCCGCTTGAGCTTCAACCTGAATCTTTTGTTCGGCATAGCGTTCAATTTTGGTGGTAATGTCTTGTAAATCACGGCTGTATTGACTATTTTCCCGGGTACTTTTCTGTATCAGGATATGCTTGCCAGCAACCATTTTCTCAGCTTGGCTGAGAGCATCTTGCATTTGTTTAGCTTCTTGCTGCCGCAGATCGAAAATAAGACTTTCGATTGTAGTAACTACCGGAGTTAACGCCATTTTTTGACTATCTAGCAACTGCAGTTGGGCTTTAAGCAATTCGACTCGGACAGGATTGCTAATCGCTTCAACATCAAGCATTTTTAGCTCTACAATCCGCGAAGCAATCAAGGTTTTTAGCCGAAGCTGTCTGGCCTCAATGTCCAGTTTTGCATCTGCTTTATCAATCGGAAGTTCCAGTTTTTTTTGTGCCGATTCGAGGTCTTGCTGGGCATATACTGTTTCTTCGCGAATCAATTGTGGACGACTGTTTTGTAACGCCAACTCGCTTTCAAGTTTATTGATTTGCTCATCGAGATTACTGATTTTTCCTTTTTCGAGAATAAGTCGTTGCTCAAGTTCCTCGATCGGTATCTGATTAAAATCTTCTGCTTTTTGTTTGGCTACTTTCAGTAAGGCGAGTTCAATGTCTTTTTGCAACTTCTTGATTTGCTGCGGCGCTTGTTTGATAGCTTGCTTATAATCGGCGACCTGTAACTTAAACTTTTCGATATTAGCCAAGTCATCTTCCGCCGATTGATAAACAGACAGCAACTTGGATTTTGTCTCCTCATCAATACCTTTGCGAGTATTGATAGCCTCGATTTTAGTTTTTAGCGTGTCTTTATTGAGTTCAAATGTTGAGTTTTTTTGCGCCGCATCTGATACTGTGTCCTTAGCCGATACGGCTGCTGGACTTAGGGTAATAATCAATAAAAACAGCCAAATTGATTGAATAGCAGGGAACTTAATGATTTTCATGGATTGCAAACTGGGAATGGAGATGCGGGATATTGTAAACTGTTTTTCCGGTTGTAAAGCAGCTGTGATTCTACGAAGGATTCGAAAAGATAGAGGCAAAGTTTTTCATGGATAGTGTGTAACATCAATGATTAATCACATTATATAATATCCGTACTAGCTCTGATTTGATCGGAGTAGTCTTATTTAAACCAACCCATAAGGTTATTCTATGAAAAAAATAGTGCTGTTAGGTATAAGTTCAGTTCTTTTAACCGCTTGTATTACCGATCCTAATACGGGACAATCTAGCTTAGGAAAAACAGCCATAGGCGGAGGATTGGGCGCGGCAGTCGGTGCAGGTGCTGGAACGCTGTTCGGCGGCAATGATCTTAAGAATGCAGGGTTGGGTGCCTTAGCCGGGGGTCTCGTTGGTGCTGCAGTAGGTGCTTATATGGATAATCAGGAACAGGACATGCAGCAGTCGTTGCAGGGTACAGGTATTGAGGTGCAAAGAACCGCTGAAAACACACTTAATCTGACTCTACCGAGCAGCATTACTTTTGGTTTTGACTCGGTTAATCTAACGCCCCAAGCGCAAAGCGCCTTAGATGCCGTAGCAAAGGTCTTAAACCAATACCCAGATTCTACGATCACCATAACCGGTCACACTGATGATACCGGTGCCGATAATTATAATCAAAAATTGTCAGAACAGCGCGCAGCCAGTGTTTCGGGGTATTTATCCCAGCATAATGTCAATTATTCCCGCCTCACCCAGCAGGGTATGGGTGAGAAAATGCCTAAGCTGCCTAATGTAAATGAAGCGAATCGGATGCAGAATCGTCGGGTAGAACTGGTCATTGTTGCTAATAAGAGCACAGCACCTCAGCCTAGAGCCGTTCAACAACAAGGTTATCCGCAGCAACAAGGTTATCCGCAGCAACAAGGCTATCCGCAACAACAAGGTTATCCACAACAACAAGGTTATCCACAACAACAAGGTTATCCGCAGCAACAAGGTTATCCGCAGCAACAAGGCTATCCGCAGCAACAAGGCTATCCGCAGCAACAAGGCTATCCGCAGCAACAAGGCTATCCGCAGCAACAAGGTTATCCGCAGCAACAAGGTTATCCGCAGCAACAAGGTTATCCGCAATGACCATGATACGCCCGGTTGTACTTTCATTTTCCGGTCATGATCCCAGCGGCGGCGCAGGCGTACAGGCTGATATTGAGACCTTGGTCAGTCATTGTTGCCATGCTGCCAGCGTGATCACCGCCTTAACCGAGCAAGATACCCGGAATGTTAAAAAACTACTTCCACAAGACCCTCAAGCTATCATAGATCAGGCTAATACTTTATTGGATGACTTGTCGGTTAAGGTCTTTAAAATTGGCTTGATCGGCCACCAGGAGACTGCTGCTGCGATTTATGAAATCGTAAGCCGATACCCGGATATTCCGGTTATTTTCGATCCGGTACTGGCTGCTGGCGGCGGTGCGGAACTATCCAGTGATCGACTAATCGCAACGATTGTTGACTTGCTACTACCCTGCACCACGGTATTGACGCCCAATAGTAACGAAGCCAGGAAGCTGGCAGGATATAACAATCTTCAGGATTGCGGCTTGGCGTTGCTGGAAAATGGCTGTAACTATGTGTTGATTACCGGTAGCCATGAAGATACGCCGTCGGTCAGCAATGAGCTGTTCCATGACCAGCGCAGCTGGGAAATCTACACATGGGACAGGTTGCCATATAGCTATCATGGTTCTGGTTGTACACTGGCTTCCAGCATTGCCGCATTGATAGCGCATGGCTTGGAACCTTTGCAAGCGGTTAGCGAAGCGCAGGAATATACCTGGAATACGTTAAATACTGCTTATCAACCGGGTAAAGGTCAGCATATGCCCAATCGCTTCTTTTGGATGGATGAAAATGAATGAAAAGAAACGAGTAAAGTCATTTCCTGTCAGTGGACTTTACGCAATCACCCAGACCGAGCACAAATCTCCCGACAGGATTATTAGCGAGGTTGCAGCGGCCATTAAAGGCGGCGCAGTGATGGTGCAATATCGGGACAAAAATCCGTTGAACGCGTTGTTCCTTGGTCGTGAACTGGTTAAAATCTGTCATCAACATCATATTCCGTTACTGATTAATGATGATATTGAACTTGCGCTCCAAGTAGGCGCCGATGGTGTCCATTTAGGTCGAGAAGATGGTGCTGTTGCTCAGGCCAGAGAGCTGTTGGGTAGCGATGCGATTATCGGGGTGTCTTGTTACAATAGCGTTGAACAGGCTCTTACGGCGCAGGCACAAGGCGCGACTTATGCGGCATTCGGGCGATTTTTTCCATCCACATCAAAACCGCTGGCACAACCGGCTAATATTGAAACACTCCGACAAGCAAGGCTTGCACTGACTATTCCCATCGTAGCGATAGGCGGCATACTTCCCGAAAATGGCAAGCAGTTGCTTGCAGCAGGAGCCGATTTATTAGCTGTTATCGGCGGTATATTTAATTTGCAGCCGGAACTTTCGGCTAGGTCTTATCGGACTTTATTTACGTGATAACGTGGGGATCTACAATGTCCTGGAGGCATTATTTACAACGCTTATCTGGAGTTCTAAGTCTCTTTTTTTTAGCCGGTTGTGCAACGTTGAGCCACGAACAATGTGTCCGTGGTGATTGGTTTGGACTAGGTATCCTTGATGGCTATAGTGGCGAACCCATTAGTCGATTGTCCGAACACATCAATGCCTGCTTGGAATATGGCGTTACTGTGAATAATTCAAATTATTTTGCCGGCCGAGAACAGGGGCTTAAATCATATTGTCAATTTGATAATGCCTTTGCAACGGGCTTACACGGGCAAGCGTATCTCCATGTGTGTCCGCAACAAATTGATGCGTTGTTTAATCGGTACCATTCTGCCGCTTTTAGTGTGCATGAAGATGGTGTTGCGCTTGAAAGTCTTGATAATCAACTTTCTGGAAAAGAAAGAAGTTTGCACGATAAAAAATTAACAGACGATAGCCGTAACAGGATTCGTGATGACATCAGGGGTTTAGATCGCAGACGGTATCGCCTACGCGATGATCTTTACTACCACCAACGGCAACTGGACGATTTTCGTCGGGAAGCACAATACTACCGTTGAACAACGCTGCAAGAGAATCCGCTGTATGCCCATAAAAACTTTTATTTTAATAACAATTAGTTATGTTGAATAGCGAAAACTGCGGATTAGTTACAAAAACTGTATTCATAAATGGCATAGTGTAGCCGTGTCGGCAAATGAAAGTTTAAGCATAAAAGGAGTTATTATGGGCTGGAGAGAACGCAAACAAGAACAAACCTATACCGATGAAGAGACCGAATCTCGATTGAAAGAGGAATTACCACACTGGTATCTGGAAAACGGTTGGATACGGCGTAAATATAAAACCAGCGGCTGGAAAAGCACACTGATGCTGGTTAATACAGTTGGGCATCTGGCAGAGGCGGCATTTCATCATCCTGATCTTGCTGTTTCCTATGCCTTTGTGATCGTTAAATTAATGAATCATGAGGCAAAAGGTATAACCAATAAGGATTTTGAACTGGCACTTAAGATTGAAGATGTCATTATGTGGCAACCCGGCAAGGAAGGCGGTGCATTGATAGGTACCCCGGATGACCCGAGGTTTAAATACATCAAATATGACTAACTCACATTCTTAGCCGTTTGGTAAAACCAGTAAATAATTACTTTAAGATTGACCTGAGTAGTTGCATCTTTTTTAAAGGTGATTAAATGTCAATCACCCCGCCCTGAAGGACGGAGCTTGTAAAAGCTAGGTTGACCAGACTAAGCGCTAACACAGTGCTACGATTACAACGGGTCGTTAAGACTTACCAGCGAATGCTTCCTTAGTTCGCAGCTTGTAAAGGATCGGATCACGCTG
>CANNNV010000036.1 GCA_947506155.1 Methylococcaceae bacterium | reverse complement strand
CCCAGCGTGATCCGATCCTTTTAGAGCAGCGAACTAAGGAAGCATTCGCTGGTAAGTCTTAACGACCTGTTGTAATCGTAGTGCCTAAGCACTTAGTCTGGTCAACCTAGCTTTTGCAAGCTCCGTCCTTCAGGGCGGGGTGATTGACCGCGAAGCTGGTTCTGCACCAATATGTAGTTTAAGCGTGAGCCATATTGATCCAGCAGTTTGTCCAACAAGATCACGCAATCTTTTCCTGAATCCATGACATTCCAATAAGTCAGTGTGATGCCCAGTTCCTCTGCCAATTCCAGTACGCCGGATTCATCCAGCCATTTTGCCAATGGATGATGAGTTTGGGCGGCCAGATCAACCAAAATTTGATGCTGTGGATGCTCGGCGGCAGTCTCCATAATGGCATCCAGACTTTGGTAGTCATCAATAACCGTGGGTGAGACATAGTCGGCATAAAAACGCAGCAAGGAACCGTGCGATCGGTCGGTGTCAAAACCGATAAACGGAATTTTGTTGCCGATCATGTATTGGGCCAGCACACGGGCCACCACAGATTTGCCTACGCCGCCTTTTTCGCCGCCGATAAGATGAATAGTGCTCATGGTTTCTTTCTTAAGTTTTCATAAAAATAGAACGCTGACGTGGTCAGTTTCTTATAGCTTCCGGGCACTTCCCACGAGAAATGAGTGAGTGTTCAAATAGAAGGAAGCAATAATCGAACCAAGATTAATGAAGCACGTAGGGCGTACAATGCACGACAAAACTAGCGTTGCAATGCCTAGTTGAGGTTAATTTCAGTGCGACAATATAACTATTTGGGTCAATTTGGTGCACAAAAGCCAAACTACAATCTGGCTAACAATTCTGCTTTCTTGGCAATGTATTCAGTCTCCGACAAAATGCCCTTATCTTTCAAATTGGCCAATTTCTCGATGGCGATGAAAATATCGGCTTTCTGCTCTGTTACTTGTGTGGGAACCTGATGTTCTACAGCAGATTGCACCGGCGCATTATCGGCAAAAACAATCGGTAGCGTACCCACATCAACTAGACCATATTGACTGGTGAATGTAACCGAGCCACCTATCGACTGTTGCTGGGAAAAACCACCAATCTGATGATCCAGCGTATCGTAGAGCGTTACCTTGCCATTGATTTCGATAGCCAAGCGTCGAATGGTCGCAAAGTAGGCATAACGGATATTATTTTGTGCGCCGGTGCTGGTGGGAAATTGCAAGCCTTGAGGCCACCAATTCCCGGAACTGCCAGCCGGTGGCGGTACAAACAAGGCGCCACTGAAATTGCTTTGCTGTTGGGTACCCTGATTCTGTGACTGAAAGTTGCCGCTTTGAATCAGGCCCGGTTGATTGGCAATTAGATTGGACAGTTCCTGACACAAGCCGCTCACACTGTTTTTCAAGCCGTTATTGAACATATCGCCCAACATGATCATGCCGCCCTTCATCCATTGACCGGAGCCGCCAAATTCAGCGTGACTAAACTGTGCCATGGAACCGTTGCCATTGATGACAGATTGCAGCATGGTAAATACCGCTTCAGGACTGAAGTTATAGCGCTGGGCAATATTGTTTATTATTTGCTGGCCTTCCGGCGTAAGCTGTTTCATGGGGGGAAAGTCCGCAAGTTTAAAATCAAAAGTACAACCTGGTTAGGTCATTTGATTAATTAGCATTAAATGGTAATATATATACCTATTCATCCGTAAATAAGACAATATTATGAGTAAGTATATTTCACCGCAAGAAGCACAAAATATGTTCGGCTTTCATCCAAAAACATTAAATCGTTGGGCGGTTGCTGGTAAGATTGAGTTTATCAAATCACCAGGGGGACATGCTAGATATTCAATTGATTCTTTGCAGTCTGTTTCTCATAATGAGGATAACCGTAAAATTATTCTTTATGCAAGGGTATCAAGGGCCACACAAAAAGATGACCTAGCGTCTCAATCAGATTATGTGAGCAAAGCGTACCCACAGGCTAGGATGATAACAGAAGTTGGTTCCGGGATGAACTTTAAGAGAAAAAAGTTTATTGATTTAATGGAGCAGGTATCACGCAAAGAAATAAAATTAATAGTGGTTGCGCACAAAGACCGATTAGCGAGGTTTGGATTTGATTTTATCGAGTGGTTTTGCAATATCAATGGCTGCACTATTGAAGTTTTGAGTCATACCTTCAAAACACCACACGCAGAACTTGTCGATGATTTCATGGTGATTATGCACTGCTTCAGCTCTAAACTTTATTTTTTGAGGCGCTACAAGGATGACATTAAAAAAGATATTGATACTCAACCGTAGCTGCAATTAATGATGATGTTGGCACAACAGTGCCGCAAGGCTATGGTATGCCTGTACTATAACGTACAGGCACCAGCAAGCTTATGAAATATGAGGTAAAAATTGGGGGAGGTGTTGGCGAATACTGGTAGCATTCATCATGGTCAGGTCTTTATCAAGTTCTAAACAAACTCGTTGTTTGATTGGTTCTGACAGATGCTTGCGCAGTAAACCAAGAAAAGATGGCGCGGCGACAAGCAGTAGCTGTTCAAATCGGTTTACGTTGTAGGCATCTTCCAGATAGTGGGCAATGAGATGTGCAAAATTATCGGTTTCATGTTGTTTTGGATCAGTAGCTTGCTCAAGAGCGTGGCCACCTGCACTGGCGCTTTTTATTCTTCCTGGCAGGTCAGAAGTTATGTCACGGTCATGTAAGCGACCTTCGGTATGAGAAAAGTCCTCGATTTCTTCTAATGGTGAAGACGGTGTATCCGTAGTGAAAATTCGTGCACGCGCACCATCGGCAACGAGTATCCAGGTTAATTTCATAATGATTTCCTTTTGTTTAAATAACAGACTTTGTAAAGCTCAAAAAATCGAATTTTTTAGCATCGAATGCAGGATAGAGAAGGCCCGTTATGCTAACAATAAGTAATTACACGTAAATCGAAGTGGCCTAGCGAAGATGTTAGTTCATTATCTTGCTCACACGAAATCTTGCGAAACAGGGTAAAATGGCCTGTCTTGTACAACAGCGACTCTGAATCAATTTTCTAATTTATGCACCCAGCATTTGTCCATTTAAGACTCCATTCCGAATTTTCTCTGGTAGACGGTATCGTCAAGATAAAACCTTTGGTCAAGCGCCTAGCTGAGCTGAATATGCCGGCGATTGCCGTCACTGAGCATACTAATCTATTTTCGTTGGTTAAATTTTATAAAGCGGCCTTAGGGCAGGGCATCAAACCAATAGCCGGTTCCGATGTGTTAATTTTTAATCCGGAAGACTCCGCAACGCCGCATCGTTTGACTTTACTGGTCAATAATCACACTGGCTACATCACGTTGACTGAGTTGATTTCAAAAGCTTATCAGGAAGGCCAGCATCAGGGTGTACCGATGCTCAGACCGGAGTGGATAGTTGCCAATCATAAAGGTTTGATTGCCTTATCCGGCGCGATGAGCGGCGATATAGGCAAGGCATTGCTAGCCGAAAATCTTGAGGCAGCTAAACGACTGGCGGAATTTTGGGGAGGCTTATTTCCGCAAAGTTTTTACCTAGAAGTGCAGCGGCTAGGTAAACCCGACGAAGAACGCTATATTGCCGCCGTCGTTGAACTAGCTTTAGCTACCGGTTTGTCAGTGGTGGCGACCAATGACGTGCGTTTTATTCATCAACAAGACTTTGCTGCCCATGAAGTCCGGGTTTGCATTAATCAAAGTCGGGTGCTGGATGATAGTCGTCGGCCTAAAGATTATACCGACCAACAATATTTACGCAGTGTTGAGGAAATGCAAACGCTGTTTTTTGATTTACCTGAGGCACTGGAAAACTCTGTAGAAATTGCCAAACGTTGCAATTTAAAGCTGACCCTGGGCGAAAATTTTCTGCCGGATTTTCCAGTACCCGAGGGCATGAATCTGGGCGAGTTTATGGCCGAAGAATCCATGAAAGGTCTGGAACAGCGGTTGTTGCAGTATCCGGCGGTAGGTAACGGTACGGATGAAGAAAATCGAGTCGTTTACTATCAGCGTCTGGATTTTGAGTTGAAAATGATTACCCAGATGGGTTTTCCTGGATACTTCATGATCGTTGCCGACTTTATTCAGTGGGCCAAAAACAATCTGATTCCGGTCGGTCCAGGTCGGGGTTCAGGTGCGGGTTCGTTGGTGGCTTATGCGTTAAAGATTACCGATCTTGATCCTATTGAATTTGATTTGTTGTTTGAACGATTTTTGAATCCAGAGCGGGTGTCGATGCCCGATTTCGACGTGGATTTTTGCATGGATAGACGGGATGAGGTGATCGATTATGTCGCCCGTCATTATGGCCGTGATCACGTTGCGCAAATTATCACTTACGGTTCGATGGCCGCTAAAGCAGTGATACGTGATGTCGGTCGAGTACTGGGTTTTGGCTATGGTTTTGTTGATAGACTGGCTAAGTTAATTCCGTTTGAAATTGGCATGACTTTGACCAAGGCGTTAAAAGACAGTCCTGAACTCAAGCAGCTTTATGACGCCGAAGAAGAAGTAAAAACTTTGATTGACATGGCACTGTCTTTGGAAGGCACGGCCAGAAATGCAGGGAAACATGCCGGTGGCGTGGTGATTTCGCCGACCAAGTTGACCGATTTTACGCCGCTGTATTGTGACCAGGATGGCAATAATCTGGTGACCCAGTTTGATAAGGATGATGTGGAAGCCGTTGGCTTAGTTAAGTTCGATTTTTTGGGGCTGCGTACACTGACCATTATTGATTGGGCTTTGCAGGATATTAATGCCAAGCAAAAACAACAAGGCAAGCCGTTGGTTGATATAACCACTATTCCTCGGGATGATGCGGCTACTTACAGACTGTTGACTAACGCTCTGACTACCGCTGTGTTCCAGTTAGAATCACGAGGTATGAAAGAGTTAATCAAGAAGCTTAAACCCGATTGCTTCGACGATATTATCGCGTTGGTGGCGCTGTTTCGTCCGGGGCCTTTGGAATCGGGCATGGTTGACGATTACATCAATGTTAAACATGGAGCTAAAGCGGAATATGCCCATCCGTTACTGATGCCTATTTTAAAGCCCACTAATGGTGTTATTTTGTATCAAGAACAGGTGATGCAAATCGCCCGTGAAATGGCGCTGTACACGCTGGGCGGAGCGGACATGCTGCGCCGGGCGATGGGCAAAAAAAAACCGGAGGAGATGGCCAAGGAACGGCATAAATTTACTGCTGGTGCCATAGAAAATCAGGTCGATGAAAAAATAGCGACCTATGTATTTGATTTAATGGAAAAATTTGCTGGATATGGTTTTAACAAAACAATTGCAAAGTCAACTAAAATTCGTACAGTAAAGGACATTAAAAATATCGAAGATTGTCAAGTAGGCGACGTTGTTTTTAGTATGAATGCCGATGGTAGTGTTGTGCAATCAAACGTTGTTGCACTGCACGACCACGGCAACGTTCCTTTATGGCTAGTGGAGTTTGATGATGGTACACAAGAAAGATGCACTGTTGACCACAAGTGGCTTACCGATGATGGACAAGTCCCTCTTTGGAAAATCTTATCTATGGGTATGCAAGTGTGGGGTGGTAGTGCCTCGCAAACGAGATATATCAACACACCAGAAACAATGCCCAATTTGTATGAGCCAAATCCGCACGGGGCCAAGTTCAGGCAAAGACATTGTGATGTACTGTGGCGAACTTGTAAAAACCCGGAAAAATCAACAAATACATTTTCAAACTTGCCCCGATTGTTACGTCAAACGCCGCGAAATTCGTGTGCAAACATGCAAAGATTGAGTGCATACAGCGGAAATGCGACAAAAATATTCAGCAACAGCAAAGAACACCTCGGCACGTTCGGATGTGCAAGAACAGCGGGCTACACAATTGAAAAATTGGCGCGAGGCAAATCCAGAAAAATTCAATGCGATTCGTGCAAAAGCTCATGCGTCACCGAAATTATCGAAAATGGAAGTGTATTTAGAGCCTTATCTGGTCGAAAAAGGTTTTATACGCAGCGTGCGATTAAGTTGTGGCGAAATGAAAACGCTCAAACAAGTCGATTTTGTTCACAAAAAACAAAAAATAGTTATCGAGGTCGATGGACCTTGGCATTTTTTACCCATTCGTTCGCAAGAACAATTAGCAGCAGTTCAAGCACGAGACCACTTACTGAATCAAGAAATTATGAAACGCAATTGGCGGTTAATTCGTTTATCGATGCAAGGCTTCAAAGGCAATACAGGCGAATTGATTACGCCGGATTTAGCGACACTGTTCAGCAAAATAGACGACAGCACCTGGACGGGGGTGTTGTGTTTCGGAAGCCTGTACGAACCACGTTTTTGGGATGGCATCAAGGTTACGATCTTGAAGTAGACCATCCTGAGCATAATTTTTTATTAGCATCGGGTTTATGTTGTTCTAATTCCCATTCTGCCGCTTATGCTTTAGTCGCTTATCAAACCGCTTGGCTTAAATCGCATTATCGACCTGAGTTCATGGCGGCGGTGTTGTCAGCCGATATGGACAACACAGATAAGGTGGTGATTTTGATTGAAGAATGTAAGCAAATGAAGCTAGATATTCATCCGCCGACCATTAATGTTTCAAAATACAAATTTACCGTTAATGACCAAGGCCATATTATTTATGGTTTGGGTGCACTTAAAGGGGTGGGCGAGGCGGCCATAGAAGAAATGTTACTGGAGCGAGATCAGTATGGCTTGTTTTCGGGGCTGTATGATTTATGCAAGCGGGTGGATTTGCGTAAATTTAATCGGCGAGTGTTGGAAGCGTTGATACGGGCTGGGGCTTTTGATGAATTTGATGCTAACCGGGCTGGGCATTTGGCAGAGCTACCGATAGTATTAAAAGTCGCCGAGCAACACGGGAAAATGGCAAAAACAGGTCAGAACGATTTGTTTGGTCTGGCGGTCAATGCCGATGATCTGGAGGATGTCGATGCTTATAACACCATGGTTGAGCCGTGGTCTGAAAATGAGCGATTAAATGCGGAAAAACTGGTTCTAGGTTTGTTTTTAACTGGGCATCCGATAAATCAATATGAAGCTGAGTTAAAACAGTTTACCAGTGGAAGCATAGAGTCTTTACTAGCTAATGTGGAGCGGTCTAAATCCAGAAAAATGGAAGCTAGAACGGCGGGCCTAGTTGTTGAAGTGCGCACCCGTCAGACCAAGCAAGGCAAAATCATGGGCTTTGCAACCATTGACGATCGAACCGGTAGGCTTGAAATTGCTGTGTTTGGCGAAGTTTACGAGAAATACCGGGGTATTTTCACCCGTGACAGCCTACTGATTGCCGAAGGGGCCTTAGGTGTTGATGATTATCTGGGGACGCTACGTTTGACGGTAGAAAAACTGTACACCATGGAGCAGGGCCGAGAAGCTTTTGCCAGAAGCATTCAGTTGATCTGGAATGTGGCAGGGCGTAAAGATCAAGATTTTGTTGCGAGGCTGATGGCTGTGCTGGAACCTTTTAAGGGTGGCAGCTGTCCTGTGGGTATCGGTTATACATCGAATATTGCTAAGGCAAATTTGCTGTTGGGTGATGAATGGCGAATACATCCCACTGATGAGCTGCTGGCACGATTGACAGCGTTGTTAGGGAGTGATGCGGTGGAGATTAAATATAGGTAAGCAAGGGATCCGGTAATTCCCAAGCCTAGGAACTACCGGATTTTCCGATCTTAGTTTTGTTATTCCGTTTCTTGCTTTACCATTTCAACTGGTTTTGACGCAGGTGCCTGAACTGGTTCAGCGGCAACTAGCGGTTTTTGAATTTCTGGCTCTTTCTTCTCGATATTAATTGGGCTGGAGTCTTGAGTTCTTGTTGATTCATTGTCAAAAGAACGCACTTCATCACCGCTTACGCCAACCACCTCGCCGTCTGTTTCTGGTTTTTTGTAGTTGGGATTACGCGGTCTTCTGCGATTAGGGCCTCTTCTGGCATTGCTTTTTTTGGGCTGATCCTCGGCGGTATCTGTGATTATAAGTTCTGGCTCAATTGAAACAAGCTCTTTAGGCTCAACAACTTCATTGTTAATCGGTTCAGCGTTCGCCAAAGGTAAGTTTGCTGGCTCAAGGTTGCGTCTTACATTTCTGCCTTGGCCACGTGGAGGACGATTCGGACGAGGTGTGTCGGAATTTTGTTCAGGTTTTGGCTTAGGTGCCTGAACTTGCTCTGTGGCTTGAGTTTGATTTTTCGGGCCTCGGCCTTGATTACGACCACGAGTGCGGCTTCTTTCCTGATTTTGCCTGTTGCCACGATTTTTGTTGGCTTCGCCTTCGTCAGTTAATTGGCTTTTTTCAGCGGTTTGTTTTACCGGTTCTTCCACTTTAAGTTCGGGGCTCGAACCTACCAGTTTATTCCAAAAACGTTGTATCAGACTGGTGGACTCATTTTTGTTTTGTACTGGTGCAGGAGAATCATGCAAAAATTCTTTAACAGCCGCTTTGATCGCGCTCGGTTTTACTTGCTGGGCAAATTCAGGAATAGTGATATCTTCTGTTTTTATTTGCAAATAGCTAGGTTTGCTATCGTTAGACTCTTTTTCCTTGATGCGTTCAATGTCATAAGCCGGTGTTTCCAGGTGCTTGCTGGGCAGGATAACAATGCCAACTTTCAGTCTGGTTTCAATTTGCTCAATGGCACTGCGTTTTTCATTCAATAGAAAAGTTGCACATTCAATAGGCAAGTGAGCAATCACTTTTTCTGTGCCTTTCTTCATCGCCTCTTCTTCGAGAATACGCAGTACAGAAAGTGCGACTGATTCGACATTGCGTATTGCTCCCTGACCTTTACAGCGTGGGCAAGGTAGTTGAGTAGAGTCGCCTAGCGAAGGCCGCATTCGTTGTCTGGACATTTCCAATAGACCGAAACGTGAGATTCGGCTGGTCTGGATACGAGCTCGGTCAATTTTAAGAGCGTCGCGCAGATGATTTTCAACGGTTTTCTGGTTCTTGCTGGACATCATGTCAATGAAGTCGATAACAAACAAGCCGCCCAAGTCGCGTAGTCTAAGTTGGCGGGCAATTTCGTCTGCCGCTTCCAAATTAGTATTTAACGCGGTTTCTTCAATGTCACTGCCTTTGGTCGCACGTGCCGAGTTAATGTCGATAGACGTTAACGCTTCGGTATGATCTATAACCAAGGATCCGCCAGACGGTAAAGATACTTCACGGCCATAGGCGACTTCAATTTGTGATTCAATTTGGTAACGATTGAATAAAGGCACGGCATCTTGATACAGCTTTGCCTTCGGCAAAAAGTGTGGCATCACCTGTTTTAAGAAGTTTTGTACCAGTTTGAACGCATCTTCATTGTCAATTAAGATTTCGTCAATATTGCCGCGTAAATGGTCACGCAAGGCTCTAATAATGACGTTACTTTCTTGAAATACCAAAAATGGTGCTGAATTTTCATTGGCGGAGCGTTCTATGGCTTCCCAGAGTTGCAGTAAATAATTTAAGTCCCATTGCAGTTCTTCAGCGTTCTTACCGCAGCCAGCGGTTCTAACGATGAGGCCCATACTTTCAGGAATTTCCAATGCCTCCATCACTTCACGTAGGTCACTACGAGTTTCACCTTCTATGCGCCGTGAAATACCGCCGGCTTTTGGGTTATTGGGCATTAGCACCAGATAAGTGCCAGCCAGACTGATATAGGTGGTTAAAGCAGCGCCTTTATTACCGCGTTCTTCTTTTTCAATCTGAACAACGATTTCCTGGCCTTCTTTGATCAGGTCTTTGATAGATGGACGGCGACCATCGTTTTCGACACCTTCTTGCAAGCGCCGATAGAGTGGAGAAATTTCTTTGAAAGGTAAAAAACCATGTTTTTCAGCCCCATAATTGACAAAAGCGGCTTCTAAGCTCGGCTCTACATGGGTTACTATCCCTTTGTAAATATTGGATTTTTTTTGTTCTTTCGAAGGTACTTCTATGTCAAAATCATACAGTTTTTGACCGTCTACCAAAGCGACTCGCAGTTCTTCTGCCTGCGTAGCGTTGATAAGCATTCTTTTCATGCAATATTCCTTGTTGTGTCCTGCTCCATGGCTAGATTTTACTGAACAGACTGGTTGGGGTCATCGTGTTTGTGTAGTAGGCGCGGTAACCGGCTAACTACGTAACTTAGTTTTACGGTCTTAATATACCGTTTCTGCGTGTTAATATGTAAGGTATCTTGGTCTTCACGTAGGTGTAGACGTAGATAGTTGCACGGACAGAGTCTAAGCAAATAAATATTCTTTTTTCAGTCTTGATTGTAAAGTCCGTCTTAAACAGGAGTTATAAATCGTTCGTCTAGGGTCGAACAATGAACCCGAAAATCTTACAATGATGAGTCAGCGTGGTTAGCCATCGCTGTTTTAATCGTCATTGACAGTGCTCTAGGGCAGTTTTGTTAGTAAAAACCGCAGAGCAAAAGTAAGTTTTTAATAATAAAAACTTGCTCAATATAGCAATCTTATTGCTATACATCAATTTAAAGAATCAATCATAACAAGATACTGGTATTATTTACACCATGAATAGTGAAGAAAAAAGCGTAACACCTAAAGTCCAGTTAGTCGAAATTACCGATGAGAATTGCGATCAACGCCTGGATAATTTTTTAATTTCCCGCTTGAAGGGCGTACCTAAAAGCCGAATTTACCGAATCGTTCGTAAAGGTGAAGTAAGAGTCAATAAAGGTCGCGTCGATGTCAAATACCGCCTAGTTGCAGGTGATATCGTCAGAATACCTCCGGTTAGAGTAGCTGAACGCAGCGAAGAATTGTATGTGCCTCATGGTTTGCAATCGGCGTTAGAACAAGGCATTTTATTTGAAGACGAGGGTTTTCTGATTGTCAATAAACCAGCCGGTTATGCGGTGCATGGTGGCAGCGGCGTTAGTTCTGGTATCATCGAAGGACTGCGCCTGATCAGACCCGAAGCGCATTTTTTGGAGCTGGTGCATCGGCTTGATAAAGATACGTCCGGCTGTTTGATGATCGCCAAAAAACGCAGCACATTGAAATTATTACATGAATTATTTCGTGAAAATAACGTCCATAAAACCTATCTAGCCTTGCTAACAGGAAAGTGGGCTAGGAAAAAGCTGATAGTCACCGCGCCGTTGTTGAAAAATGTCAGTAAAGGCGGTGAGCGCATGGTGGTGATCAGTCCATCCGGTAAAGAGGCCGAGACGTTGTTTCGGCGCTTGAAAACCTTTAGTGATTCTACCCTAGTCGAAGCTTCGCCAAAGACTGGACGTACTCATCAAATCCGCGTTCATGCCTTGAGTTTGGGCCACCCTATTGTTGGTGACGAGCGTTATGGTAGGGATGATCTTAACCGTGAATTTAAAGTCCGAGGTTATAAGCGCATGTTTTTGCATGCAGAAAGATTGAAATTTCAGCATCCGGTTACCGGAGCGCAGCTAACCATTTTGGCGCCGTTGCCAAAACAATTAGAAGATTTATTAAAAAATGAAGAACAGGTTTGACTTAATCATATTCGACTGGGACGGCACGCTGATCGACTCGATAGACTGGATTGTCAGTTGTCTGCAAATTGCGGCCGAGCAGTGTGGCTGCCTTATTCCCAAGCATCAGGCGGCAAGAAATGTGATTGGCCTGAGTATTACGAAAGCCTGTAGTACGCTGTTTCCAACAGCCGATCAAGCAACGCTACTACGCTTGGCAAACTGTTATCAGCAGGCTTATTCGTCCAAACAACTAAGTAAGGAAGATCTGTTTCCCGGCGTTTACGAGATGTTGGTAGAACTAAAGTCGTCAGGCTATCAATTAGCCGTTGCTACCGGAAAAACCAGGGTGGGTTTACAACAGGCATTGCAGGCGACAGTTACTGAAGCGCTGTTTGACATCACCCGTTGCGCGGATGAAACTGCCTCAAAGCCGGACCCGTTGATGCTGCATCAGATTATTCGGGAGACGGATGTCGGGTATGAAAGGAGTTTGATGGTAGGCGATACTAGTCATGACTTGCAAATGGCGTTGAATGCCAAAATATCATCGATCGCAGTGTCCTGTGGAGCGCATCCGGAAGACATTTTACAACAATACCATCCGTTGCTGTGCTTGTCACAGCCAGCGGAATTACTGAAGATTATTAGAGGTTAACACGTCATGGACCATCAAAACAAATCAGACCTTACCAACGCGCCCGGTTGGGAGCGGGAGGTTATTGAAAAACTGGCTTTAGCTGCTGTCACGGAGCAGACCAGAGCTAGGCGTTGGGGTGTATTTTTTAAAAGCTTGATGTTTGTGTATTTAATTGCCGTGTTCGGTGTGGCGATGTATCCAAAAATAAGTCGAACTATTGGCGTTGATAGCAAGGATCATACTGCCGTCATTGATGTGGTCGGCATGATTGCTGAAGGCCAAAATGCCAATGCTGACAGTATTATTGAAAGTCTCAGAAATGCTGTTAAGGACGAACACACCAAAGGTATTATTCTGCATGCCAATTCGCCTGGCGGCAGCCCTGTTCAGTCTTCTTATGTGTATGAGGAAATTAGGGCTATAAAAAAAGAACATCCTAACTTGCCTATTTATGCTGTGGTCAGTGATGTGTGCGCGTCAGGCTGTTATTTTATTGCTTCAGCCAGCGACAAGATATTTGTTAATCCATCGAGTCTGGTTGGCTCGATAGGCGTATTGATGGATGGCTTTGGTTTTGTCGATGTTATGCAAAAACTGGGCGTAGAGCGTAGGTTGCTGACAGCCGGCGCACATAAAGCCATGCTTGATCCCTTTTCGCCGCCTAAAGAAGACGAAACAGTTTACATGAAAGGTCTGTTAGCCCAGGTGCATCAGCAATTTATAATGGCAGTTAAAGCGGGTCGCGGCGACCGGCTGAAAGAAACGCCTGATATGTTCTCTGGTTTGGTCTGGACAGGGGAAGAGGGTGTGAAGCTTGGTATCGCCGATGGCATTAGTAATCAAGATGCGGTTGCGAAGGGGCTGATAGGCGCTGAAACACTGGTTGACTTTAGCAGGCAGGAGCATTTGCTGGATAAAATAGCCGGCAAGCTGGGGGCATCTTTCGGGCGCGAAATCAGTAGCCTGGTTCAGGGCTGGTCGTTGCATTAACCTATGGTAACAACGCTCACAACAACCGATCATAGCAGGGATAGTGTCGGCTTAAAGTATGTCTATCCGGTGCTTTCTCGACGGGCGGGCGGCTTGTCTGTTGGTATTAATTTTAATATCAACAACGCTTGCAACTGGCGTTGTATTTATTGTCAAGTGCCAGATTTAAAAATTGGTGCGGCACCGGATCTGGATTTTCAGTTATTGGAAAGCGAGTTAAGGTTGTTTCTTGATGAGGTGTTGCAAGGTGATTTCTATGACCGGTTTCAGGTAGATCAAGACAAACGTATTATTAAAGACATTGCTATTTCGGGCAATGGTGAACCTACCAGTCTAAAAGATTTCGGTAAGGCCGTAGCTTTAATTGGCAAGGTAGCGACAGAAGCCGGTGTTTTACCGCAGAGTCGTTTTGTGTTAATTACCAATGGTAGTTTAGTTCATCGAGCTGGCGTTCAGGAAGGTCTAAAAACATTAAAGCAATATGGCGGAGAAGTTTGGTTTAAGCTCGATAGCGCTACGGATGAGGGCAGGACTTTAATTAATAATGCCGGGCAAAGTTGCCAGATTAGTATGGATAATTTATTGCTTTGTACTCAGCTTTGTCCGACAAAATTGCAGACTTGTTTAGTGGACTATGATCAACGTGGTTGGTCTTTGAAAGAAAAAAACGCGTATCTGGACTTGCTCAAAATCATTAAAACCAAGGATAGTGATTTGAAAGAGGTGATGTTATATACGATTGCGCGACCTTCTCTCCAGTCGGAATCTGATCGACTGGAGAAAATAAAACTGGATGTGCTGAACACATTCGCTGATGAAATCAGGTTGTTAAATTTTGATGTCTTGGTAACGGTTACTTAGGCTTTAATATCGAGCAAGGAGCCAACAGTTTTTTTATCGGCTTCAAGTAATTTAACCGCTGCCGAACTGTCTAGTTCCGCTTCTTTTAAGCTGAGTACCGGTTTAATTATGTCGTTGGCATTGAATTTTAAGCTTCCGACCTCATCTTTTTGCAGAGGAAGTTCTGCTAGCACTTGAGCTGCATCCGCAGATTTATGCTGGGCAGTATTGATTAGATTAATGGCGCTGGACGTTGGTGTGATGTTCATTTTATACCCCTTATATATTTAAGTTGGCTACCCGGTGACACTATATAGCCTGAGAGTCGGGATGCAAAGATGGGTCTCGGATTTAATGTGAAAATGCGATTACGATACGCTTTTTTAAAGAAGGTTCGCTATTTTTATCTGTTTTTTAAAATATATAGCTTGTTGTCTAGGTATAATTACAGATATAATTACAAGTTCATACTAAGTGCGAATGTGGCGGAACTGGTAGACGCGCTGGATTTAGGTTCCAGTAGGTTATCCTGTGAGAGTTCGAGTCTCTCCATTCGCACCACCCAATTCATAAAAAAGCCAACAGATTATCGTTGGCTTTTTAGTTCCTTTTATGCCGTTTTACCGGTATCTTATAAAAATCATTGGTCGGAGTAAAGAAATGCAAGTTTCTGTCGAGAAGACATCAGAATTAAGCAGAAAAATGACGGTTAGCGTGCCTGAAGAAATGTTTCAGGAAAAAATGGCTGCACGTTTAAAGTCTTTAGCGAGCGAAGTTAAAATCGATGGTTTTCGTCCAGGTAAAGTGCCTCAGCATGTCCTTAAGAAAATGTATGGAGAACGAGTTCGTGGTGAAATTGCCGGGGATTTGATTGGAGCTACTTATTATAAGGCATTACAGGAACAAGATTTAAGACCCACGGGCCACCCTCATATTCAACCAGAAAATGACTCGGTAGGCTTTAAATATACTGCTGAATTTGAAGTCTATCCTGAAATATCACTGGAAGGCGTTGAGCAAATGGAAGTGTCGCGTCCCGTTTCTAGTGTTCAAGATGCCGATGTTGACGGTATGATTGAGAAATTAAGACAGCATAATAAAATCTGGACTAGCGTTGAACGTAGTGCTCAGGAGCATGATCGAGTCACGCTTAATTTGTCAGGTAATTGTGAAGGCGAGAGCTTTACCGATGGCAAAGCAGAAGGTTTTCAAGTTGAAATCGGCGCAAAACAAATGATCCCAGGTTTTGAAGATAATTTGATCGGCCTTGCTGTGGGCGTTAATAAAGTCTTTGATTTGCCATTTCCGGAAAATTATGGAGATGAAAAACTGTCCGGCAAAGTGGGACAGTTTGAAGTTGAAGTGACCAATATTGAAGAGTCTGTATCTCCAGATATTGATGACGAGTTTATTAAAGCTTATGGTATTGACGGTTCAACGGATGCTTTTCGTGCAGATGTCAGAGCTAACTTGGAAAGCGAGCTTGAGCAGGCTTTGCTTGGCAAACTGAAGATGGTAGTGATGAACACTTTATATGAAAAGATACCGACTGCTGTGCCAAATACCTTGGTCGATCAGGAAATTGAAAATATGATGAAGCCATATATCGAAACGGCTAAAAGACAGGGAATGCAGCTGGATGAGTTGAAGTTGCCCAGAGATCGGTTTGAAGAATCTGCTAGGCGCAGAGTTGCATTAGGCTTGATTTTAAGCGAAGTCGTTTCTCAAAATAACATTCACCTGGACGACGATAAAGTACGATCCACTGTTGAGGTTATGGCCAAAAACTATGAACAGCCTGAAGATGTTGTTACTTGGCATTATGAAGATGATAAGCGTTTGGATAAAGTGCGGCAGATGGTTTTGGAAAACCAGGCTATCGATTGGCTGGTTGCACAAGCAAAAGTGTCTGATGAAATCATCAGTTTTAGTGATGCGATGAGCAAACAAGGATAAGAGGTTTAGATGTATAACCAATACCTAAAAAATTGTGTAATATCCCCAGAAGCAGCGGGTGGATTAGTACCTATCGTGATCGAGCAAACGGCTAGAGGCGAGCGTTCTTTTGATATTTATTCAAGATTATTAAAAGAACGGGTAATTTTTCTGGTAGGACCAGTTGAAGATTATATGGCCAATCTGGTTGTTGCCCAGTTGCTTTTTTTGGAGTCAGAGAATCCTGATAAAGACATTCATTTGTATATTAACTCACCAGGTGGTTCAGTTACTGCCGGTATGTCAATTTATGACACTATGCAGTTTATTAAGCCTGATGTGAGCACTCTGTGTATTGGTCAGGCTGCCAGTATGGGAGCATTGTTACTGACTGGTGGTGCAAAAAATAAGCGTTTTTGTTTACCTCATTCCAGAATGATGATCCATCAGCCTTTAGGCGGTTTTCAGGGGCAGGCGTCTGATTTTGATATTCATGCCAAGGAAATTCTGTCTATCAGAGAAAAATTAAATAAAATTCTGTCTGATCATACCGGTCAACCGATAGAAAAGGTTCAGCTAGATACTGATCGCGATAATTTTTTAAGCGCCGATGACGCTGTTAGCTATGGTCTGATTGATCAAGTATTGTCGAGTCGTGCCATTGTTGCTAATAAATAACAGTTGGTAATTTTTTGTATTTCGAACTATTCTTGTTCCATCATAAAGTTCAAGCATCATTGTTGGTGTTTTCAGGAGTCGTGTTATGAGTAATGACAAAAACAGTAAAGATGACGATAAATTACTTTATTGTTCTTTTTGCGGTAAAAGTCAGCATGAGGTCAGAAAGCTTATTGCCGGGCCGTCAGTTTATGTCTGCGATGAATGCGTAGATCTTTGCAATGATATTATAAAAGACGAATTACAGGATGATTCTTCTGCTTTTGGCGGTGGCGAATTACCTAAACCGAAAGAAATAAAAGAAGAGCTCGATAACTATGTTATTGGTCAGGAAAACGCAAAAAAGATTTTGGCTGTGGCTGTTTATAATCACTATAAGCGCCTGCGCAGCAAGTCTAAAAAAGATACGGTTGAGTTAGCAAAAAGTAATATTTTGTTGATCGGTCCTACCGGTTCAGGAAAAACTTTATTAGCTGAGACTTTGGCTAGATTGCTGGATGTACCTTTTACTATTGCGGATGCAACGACACTGACTGAAGCCGGTTATGTGGGTGAAGATGTAGAAAATATCATTCAAAAAATTCTGCAAAAATGTGATTATGATGTGGAGAAAGCTGAAACTGGCATTGTCTATATCGATGAAATCGATAAGATTTCCAGAAAATCTGATAATCCGTCAATTACTCGTGATGTATCGGGTGAGGGCGTTCAGCAAGCCTTGTTGAAGTTGATTGAAGGAACCATTGCTTCGGTTCCTCCTCAAGGCGGTCGCAAGCATCCTCAACAGGAATTTTTGCAAGTTAATACGGCTAATATCCTGTTTATTGTTGGAGGCGCTTTTTCAGGTTTGGATCGGGTTATTAAAGATCGCTCGGAGAAAGGTGGCATAGGTTTTTCGGCTGAAATAAAAACCAAAGATGAATCTAAAAATATTGGTCAATTGTTTGCCGAAGTTGAGGCCGAAGATTTGATTAAATACGGTTTGATTCCTGAGTTTGTAGGTCGTCTTCCGGTTATTGCTACTCTAGAAGAGTTGGATGAGAAAGCCTTGGTGCAGATATTGACTGAGCCTAAAAATGCACTCATCAAGCAATATAAGCATTTATTTGAGATGGAAGGCGCTGAATTGGAGTTTCGGGATGATTCTTTGACTGCCATCGCTCGTAAAGCGATGGAAAGAAAAACAGGTGCCCGAGGACTCAGAACAATTGTTGAAAATGTTCTATTGAACACTATGTATGAATTGCCGTCTGCGGATAATATTTGCAAGGTTGTGGTCGATGCTGGTGTTATTTTAGGTGAGTCAGAACCGATTTTGGTTTATGAAACTGAAAAGAAAAAGGTTGCGGCTGAGTCTTAAAATTCACCTCTGACCGATCAAGGGAGCTTTTATTTTTAAAAGCTCCCTTTTTTTTGTTCTGCGGGTAAGCAAAGACGCTATTTTTGGATAGTATCCTTGCTATTTTAATTAACGCCCCCATAACTTTTTTTTATTAAGAAAATTGGCATAAGGTTCCATTTATGGAAACGCATAAAATGACAGAGTTACAACAAATAAATGTATTGATTCCGGTTTTACCGCTCAGAGATGTAGTCGTTTATCCGCACATGGTCATTCCCTTGTTTGTCGGCAGGGAAAGATCGATTGATGCTTTGGATGCTGCGATGAAAGACAATAAACAAATTTTATTGGTCGCGCAAAAAGAAGCCGAAGTTGATGAGCCAGATCTTGGTGATCTTTATGAGGTAGGCACCCTCGCTAATATTTTGCAAATGCTGAAATTACCTGATGGAACGGTGAAGGTTCTGGTTGAAGGTGTTCAGCGCAGTAAAGTTTTGCACTATAAAGAAACAGGGAGCTATTTTTCGGCTGTAGTGACCGAGATTGAAGACGTCTTAAAATTAACCGAGCAAGAACAAGATGTATTGGAACGGACGGTTATTAATTCTTTTGAACAATATGTTAAGCTAAATAACAAGATTCCACCGGAAGTTTTAAATGCGCTATCTGGTATTGACGATCCCAGTCGGCTTGCCGATACCATGGCAGCTCATATGACTTTAAAGGTTAGTGAAAAACAAGCTATTCTTGAAGCAGCCGATATTGAAACACGTCTTGAAAATTTAATGACTTTGATGGAAGGCGAAGTTGACCTTTTGGAAATGGAAAAAAGAATCCGGGTGCGGGTTAAGCAGCAAATGGAGAAAAACCAGAGGGAATATTATCTAAATGAGCAGATGAAGGCGATTCAAAAAGAACTGGGTGATATGGATGATGTACCCAATGAAATTGAAGAGTTGGCGAGAAAAATTGAAAATGCCGGGATGTCTAAGGAAGCTAAAACAAAGGCGGATGCGGAGCTTAACAAGCTGAGGCAGATGTCGCCTATGTCAGCTGAGGCAACGGTGGTACGCAATTATATTGACTGGATGGTCAATGTGCCCTGGAAGAAAAAAACCAAGGTGCGGCATGATTTAAAGCTGGCTGAGCAGGTTCTGGAAGCTGAGCATTACGGCTTGGAGAAGGTTAAAGAGCGTATTCTCGAATACCTTGCTGTTCAACAGCGAGTGAAGCAGCTTAAAGGCCCGATTTTGTGTTTGGTGGGGCCTCCAGGGGTAGGTAAAACCTCGTTAGGTGAGTCCATTGCTAGGGCTACTAATCGAAAATATGTGCGTATGGCTTTAGGTGGTGTGCGTGATGAAGCTGAAATTCGTGGGCATCGTCGCACTTATATAGGTTCTATGCCGGGTAAGATTTTGCAGAATCTGGCCAAAGTAAAAACACGCAATCCGATGTTTTTGCTCGATGAGATTGACAAAATGGCGGCTGATTTTCGTGGTGATCCTGCGTCAGCTTTATTGGAAGTGCTGGATCCAGAGCAGAACCACACGTTCTCGGATCATTACCTGGAAGTGGATTTTGATTTGTCGGATGTCATGTTTGTCGCGACAGCCAACACTATGAATATCCCTCCTGCACTGCTCGATAGAATGGAAGTAATACGTATAGCGGGCTATACAGAAGATGAAAAAATCAATATCGCAATTCGATATTTGATACCTAAGCAAGTTAAAAACAACGGCCTTAAAGACAGGGAAATTCAAATAGCAGAAGATGCTGTCAGGGATATAATTCGATATTATTCACGAGAAGCCGGAGTTCGTAGTCTTGAACGGGAGATTTCGAAAATCTGCCGTAAAGTGGTGAAGGATTTATTGTTAAAGCCGAGAAAAGAAAAAGTCGTGGTTAACGCTGAAAATCTGGATAAGTATTTAGGTGTTAAACGTTTTCATTATGGTCTTGCAGAAGAAAAAGATCAGATTGGACAAGTTACTGGCCTGGCCTGGACCGAAGTCGGCGGGGAATTGTTAACGATTGAGACCGCAGTAATTCCTGGAAAAGGTAAGCATTCGGCAACGGGTAAGCTTGGTGAGGTGATGAAAGAGTCCATTGAAGCCGCGATGACGGTGGTCAGGAGTCGATCAGAAATTCTGGGTATTGATAATGAGCTGTTTCAAAAGAATGATATACATATCCATGTGCCAGAAGGTGCGACGCCCAAAGACGGTCCCAGTGCAGGTGTTGGCATGTGTACTGCGATTATCTCGGCTTTGACTAAGATACCGGTTCGAGCTTGTGTGGCCATGACTGGTGAGATTACCTTGCGAGGGGAAGTGTTGCCTATCGGTGGTTTAAAAGAAAAGCTGCTGGCGGCGCATCGAGGTGGAATTACAACGGTTTTAATTCCGGCAGAGAATGAAAAAGATTTGGCGGAGATACCTGAAAATATTAAGAAAAATCTGGATATAAGGCCAGTTCATTGGATCGATCAGGTGCTAGAAGTTGCTTTGCAATATATGCCTGTTCCTGTTGAAAAAAAGGAAGTTGAAGAGCAGGGGAAAAATGAAACTGATGCGGTTAAAGCACTAAAACAGGGTTTAACAGCGCATTAATTAATGCCTAGCTACATCATAAAATTTAGCGAAGCCAGAAAAATCATGCTTTCGGGTTGGTTAATGCTTGACACTGTGCAAGTGCAGTTGTTATAAATACAGGTGTTTCTTGTGTTGCTGATCAGGGGATATAAGCATTAACATGCTGGTTTTCTAAAATATAATTATTAAAAATAACTTCCTAAGGGGGAATAATGAATAAATCGGATCTTATTGATGCTATGGTAGCTGAGTGTGTTGAACCAAAATTATCTAAAGCGGATGCAGGTCGTGCATTGGATAGTTTTATTCATGCAATTACAAAGGCTTTGAGTGATTCTAGTGTAGAACCTGAAAAAAGATCAGTTGCTTTAGTAGGCTTTGGAACCTTCGCTGTAAAAGAAAGAGCAGAGCGTAAAGGTCGTAATCCACAGACTGGAGCGGAGATTACAATTAAGGCTGCAAAAATTCCTTCATTTAAAGCTGGTAAATCTTTAAAGGATGCTGTAAACTAGCATTTCTTTAGTCGGGTGCTTAGCTCAGCCGGGAGAGCATCGCCCTTACAAGGCGAGGGTCGGGGGTTCGAACCCCTCAGCACCCACCAGACTTTGGAGTGGTAGTTCAGTTGGTTAGAATACCGGCCTGTCACGCCGGTGGTCGCGGGTT
>CANNNV010000035.1 GCA_947506155.1 Methylococcaceae bacterium | reverse complement strand
TGCCATTTTTTACCTATTTTAAAACATGCCCTTACGGGCCTAGTAACGCTGCGGTTTCCCGCAATCTCCCTTCGACAATGATTACAACCGGCTCTCACTGTTGCCAGTGACGAAAAGAACCTTCGGGGTTTTACCTTTCCCCAGCGTGATCCGATCCTTTACAAGCTGCGAACTAAGGAAGCATTCGCTGGTAAGTCTTAACGACCCATTGTAATCGTAGCACTGTGTTAGCGCTTAGTCTGGTCAACCTAGCTTTTGCAAGCTCCGTCCTTCAGGGCGGGGTGATTGACGTTAAAAGCAGGTAAAAGGCTAAGGGTTTATGTATCATCTTTCGCCTTCCTTATTAACTTCGCTACGTAGTAATAAAACAGCCGATCTGATGTATTCGGTAATTTCCACAAAATCATTCTCGTCTTCTTCACCTTCGGCGTCGATATCGAGTTTGGTGAATTCGACAATGTCTTTTAATATTTCGCCCGCTTCTTTGGACCAGTCTGAGTCAGCATGGGTAAAGCCTACGCCTAATAAAAAGCCTTGGCACCAGTGAGTTAAGGCTTCAACTTGTTCACTCAATAAAGCTTCGTCGCCCGGCAATAGCAAGTCAAATTCGAATTCATCGCTGACCAATAAGTCCTGGGTGTCTTCAAATAAGTCCACCAAGGTTTTTCGATCCTCATCAGTCGGGGAGGCTGTATGAAAAAATAATTCGCCTAACCAGTCGGAACTCTGTGTTTGTTGATTGACACACAACATGCCGGTGGCCATGCCATGCGCTTGCGCCGCCGAACTCTCGGGGTCGCTTTGTATAATTATTGTATTAATTAACGAATAAGTCATAAATTCCACATAATAATTTCACTATCGCGGACAAAAAATATCGCTTATGCTACCACCAATCATTAACTTGGATAATATTTGTTAATTTTGAATTAATAGGTAAAAATGCAAAATAGTGCGTTTTTACCTGCAATACTACATCTAGTAACCACCATGATAGAATCAAATCAAACTTTAGAACTAAAAGACCTCGAAGAGAAGCTGGATCAACTGATCTTGCAATACGCTAATGTAAAAAATGAAAACAAATCACTGAAAATCAGGCAGGACTCATTAGTTCGGGAAAAAGCCAAACTGCTGGAAAAAACCACGTTAGCTAGAACCCGTGTTGAAGCGATGATTACTCGCTTGAAAGCCATGGAGAATGGGTCATGAACTACAAGCCCCAGCCTATATCGCTGATCATCATGGGGAAAGAATATAAAATTGCCTGTGCACCTGACGAACAAAGCGATCTGCTTCAATCGGCTCAAAAGCTTGATTTTCAAATGCGCCAAATGAGAGATTCAGGGAAAGTCGCTGGCGCTGATAGGATTGCGGTTATGGCAGCGCTTAATTTGGCTCATGAGTTGCAGTTGATGAAAATTCAAAATGCACAACTGAGCAAAACCTTGAATGAATGTCTGGGAAAAATGACTCACAAAATAGAAAATGTTTTGGAAAATTAGTAAACAGGCTAAACTATTGTCTTGTATCTCCTGCGGCGTTCGAGGATGGGCTGGGTGTTTCCTGAACCTGTATTTACCCCGGGGACGGATGCCGGTACTGGTGTGCATGCCCGTTTTATATGGGAAGCCTGATTTACCAGTGATGTCCCCACTTGAGCCTCCGGTTCAAGGACGAAAGCCTATTACGGCGCAGGCGGGAGATGCTTTATTACACTTCATAAAATTTCGATGAACTACTGGCTAATGAAATCAGAACCCGATACGTTCGGGATTACTGAGCTGTGCAACAAGCCTAACCAGACCGAACACTGGGATGGCGTGCGTAATTATCAGGCGAGAAACATGATGCGCGATGATATGAAGTTGGGCGACCTAGCTTTCTTCTATCATTCCAACTGCGATGTACCTGGTATCGTCGGCATTATGGAAGTCGTTAAAGAAGGCTATCCCGATTTTTTTGCTTTCGATCCTGATGATAAATATTTCGATCCCAAAAGTGATCCTGAACATCCTCGCTGGATCATGGTTGACGTTAAATATGTCAAAACTTTGTCCCGTACCATTACGCTTAAAGAATTAAAATTTCACGAAGAGCTGTCAGGTCTTGCGTTAGTAAGACGGGGTAATCGATTATCCATCATGCCGGTCAATAAGGACCAATGGGAATTTATTCTTGCATTGGAATAAACACAAAATAGCAAAGGCATCGGTTACTTTAGTTAAGCACGCCTGTAAAAACTGTAATAAGATAGTGCCCCGTTCTACTTTCAAAAGAGTCAGTTCATGCGACGATTTATCCTACTGAGTTTGCTTGCCTTTCCTGCCTACGCTGTTGATGAGCAACCACAAAAGCTTGAGGCCTTGCCTGAAGCGCCTGAGTTGCCCTTGCCGGTGCAAAACGGTGAAACTATGGAACCCGATATAACCATTATTCGTAAAGGTAAAGAAACCATTCAGGAATATCGTCGTAGCGGTAAACTTTATATGATCAAAGTCATTCCAGTAGTTGGTCCTCCGTATTATTTTCTTGATACCAATGGTGATGGCAAAATGGATCTGCGCCGTAATGATCTGGACAAAGATTCTGATATTAATATGTGGAAGTTGCTGGAATGGTAGTTTCTTAATTCGGTGTCTGTTTTCACTTGTATAACACGTCTGCAACTCGATCAATTCTTCGACGGATACAGCCTCGGTGCAGTTCTCAGTTTTGAGGGTATCAAAGACGGCATAGACAATACCAATTATTTTGTTACCACCGAGCAGGGTAGTTTTGTCTTAACGCTATTTGAGTCGTTAACGGCACAGGAGTTGCCGCATTTCTTAAACTTATTATCGCATCTGGGAGATAGCAGTCTGTTATGCCCCAGACCTCAACGTGACCGTCAGGAAAAACAGTTGAGCCAGCTTGAAGGTAAACCTGCCGCGATATTTAAGCGCTTACCCGGTCTGGCTGTTGCGTTACCCTCAGCGTTGCATTGCCAAGAAATCGGCTTGCAGCTGGCAAGTTTGCATCGTTGTACGCAACACTATGTTTTCCAGATGAAAAATAGCAATAATTTAAGTGCGTATAATAAAGTTTTGCAGAAAATTGCTGCTCATTTGTCGGCAGCAGATAGTGAACTGATTATTGATGAGCTGGCTTTTCAGGCTGAAAATAGTTTGATTAAGCTGCCGCAAGGCGTTATCCACGGCGATTTGTTCAGGGATAATGTATTGTTTGAGGGTGACCGGTTGAGCGGATTGTTAGATTTTTACAGCGCCTGCACCGATACCTTGTTGCTTGATGTGGCGATAGCAGCTAACGACTGGTGCTATGAGAATGGCAGTATTAATAAAGAAAAACTCATGGCGTTGTTATTTGCGTATCAAAGTTTGCGTCCGCTCGAATCTTCTGAAAAACAGCAGTGGCCGGTTATACTCAGAGCGGGGGCGTTGCGTTTCTGGTTGTCTCGTCTGGAGCATCAGTATTATCCTCGTACCGGAGCACTGATTCAGCAAAAAGACCCGCTGATTTTTCGACGTATATTGCTGCAACACCGGCAACATCTTGTTTATTGAATAATATCGTTATTTTTAACCTTAGGAGCACAGCATGATTAAAATGTTTCACCTTATCTTTATTTTATTGTCCATCGTCAGTTTTGTCGGCAGAGTTATACTGGCGCAGATGCATTCAGAAATGCTGGAACAAAAATGGATAAAAATCGGGCCACATATTGTTAACACCTTATTATTAATCACGGGTTTTGTGTTGGTTTTTCAAGGCGAATGGCTGTCAGGGGAGTACGGCTGGATAGTCGCTAAAATAATAGCGTTGCTGGGTTATGTAGGCTTGGGCACGGTGGCTATCAAAAGCCAAGGTGTTTTGCGTTGGCAAGCTTTTGCTGGTGCGATGGCCTGTTTTATTTATATTGCCATCGTAGCGGTCAGCAAACAGGCGTTATTCTTTTTGTAAGTTAGGCTACCAACTTACTATGCTAAAAAACATCCGTCGAATGGAGATTAGCCTTCGACGGGTGATGTAGATTGTGGTTACTTAGGCACAAATTATTCAAGCAAGTCCTAAAACATCCTGCATATCGTACAAACCATTATCTTTATTTGCCAACCAAACTGCGGCCCTGACGGCACCATTGGCAAAAGTCATGCGACTGGTGGCTTTATGGGTAATTTCCACCCGCTCACCATCGTCGGCAAACATCACGGTATGCTCACCGACAATGTCTCCGGCGCGTATGGTTGAAAAACCGATGGTTTTTCTGTCCCGTTCACCGGTATTGCCTTCCCTGCCGTAAATTGCGCAATCTTTCAAATCCCGACCCAAGGCATCGGCTATCACTTCACCCATACGCAATGCAGTGCCAGACGGCGCATCTATTTTATGCCGGTGATGGGCTTCGATGATTTCAATATCAGTGTAATCTCCCATGACTTTTGCAGTCAACGCTAGTAATTTAAGCGACAGATTGACCCCTACACTCATATTAGGTGCCATCACGATTGCCACGTCCTTAGCGGCTTCGTTAATTAGGATTTTTTGCGCGGCACTGTAACCGGTAGTGCCGATAACCAGCTTTTTTCCGGCTTCACGGCAAATTTCGATAAAAGCCATCGACGCATCGGGACGAGTAAAATCAATCAAGACATCGAAATGATCGACCACGGACGCCAAGTCATCGACGACTTTAATGCCGACTACGCTGATGCCGGCCAATTCGCCCGCATCTCGGCCTATGGCGAGACTTTCCGGACGGGAGACCGCAACAGCCAATTCAGCTTGTTTAGCCAACGCCGCCGCTTTAATTAAACAAATACCCATCCGTCCGGACGCACCTACTACCGCAATACGCATCATGGTTTATCCTGTTAATTTATCGAAAAAACTTTTTACGCCATCCGTCCATGAAGACTCTTGCGGACTATGATGCTTGCCACCGCCCGATAAAGATTCGCTCAGTTGTTCCACCAAAGCCTTTTGTTCTTTGGTCAGATGTATCGGGGTTTCGATTTGTACTTTGCACAGTAAATCACCGACTGGACCGCCTCTGACCGGCTTTACGCCTTTGCCGCGTAGCCGGAATAATTTTCCGGTTTGGGTTTCAGCGGGGATTTTCAACAGCACTTTGCCATTCAAGGTAGGCACTTCCAATTCACCACCCAAGCAAGCAGCAGGGAAACTGATCGGCACTTCGCAATATAAATTCGCGCCATCACGAGTGAATATTTCATGATCTTTTACTTGAACTTGAACGTAAAGATCGCCGGATGGGCCACCGTGTTCTCCGGCTTCTCCTTCTCCCGCCAAGCGTATGCGGTCGCCAGTATCAACGCCTGCCGGAATTTTAGCCGACAAGGTTTTATTTTCCTGAACTCGACCCTGACCGTAACATACGCCACAAGGATCTTTTATCTGTTTGCCGGAACCACGGCAGGTTGGACAGGCTTGCTGTACCGAAAAGAATCCCTGCTGCATCCTAACTTGGCCATGACCGTGACAGGTTGAACAGATAACGGGGCTGGAACCTTTTTTAGCCCCGGAACCGCTACATTCGCCACAGGATACTAGCACCGGCACACGAATTTTAGCATCAGTGCCGAACACCGCTTCTTCTAAGGTCAATTCCAAGTTGTAACGTAGATCCGACCCGCGCTGAACATTGCTTCGCTGCTGCTGTCTTCCTCCGCCAAAAATATCGCCGAAAATATCACTGAAACTTTCAGCCCCACCGAAGCCGCCAGAACGCCCACCGCCCATAGAAGGATCAATGCCGGCATGGCCGAACTGATCATAAGCAGAGCGTTTTTTAGGATCGGATAAAACTTCGTAAGCCTCTTTAATCTGCTTAAATTTAGCTTCAGCTTCTACCGGATTATCTTTATTTCTGTCCGGATGAAACTTCATAGCTTTGCTGCGATAGCTTTTCTTAATTTCTGCGTCACTGGCGTTTCTGTCTACACCGAGAAGCTTGTAAAAATCTTCTTTTGTTGCCATTTGGTTATCTTCGGTTATTTAAATTTCTATAAGAATTATTTTCGCATGCTGAATCAACAACAAAGGATGAAAAACTCATGCTTTCAATTTGCATCAAAGGCGACTTAACCAATAATCGGGTCTCCGTTTCTTATGCGAAATCGCCAAGATTTGAATGTCACCACCTTCCCCGCGAAAAATAATTTTATAAGGGAAATTTATCAAGGAAACTCCACGAATATTGGGCTTGCGCTCAATACGATACCAATGATGTGAATCGATAACGTGGAGCATCATATTTTCGAATGCCGCCAAATAAGCGGCACCTAAACCTTTTTGTCGTGATTCATAAAATACGATAGTTTCAAGATGCTCCGCTTCCGCTCCTGGGTGAAAACGATAAGTCATCTCAATAATAAACGCGCTTTAGCACTCACTTCCTCAGCCGAGATAAGATTTACAGTCCCATTATTAATCTCAGCGGCTCTTCGTTCCGCTTCATCAAGCCATGCTTCCGATAACTCATCCTCGGACAAATTTTCAAGACTCAACAGCAAATTGTGAGCCAGCCTCGCTCGATCTGTGGCTGGCAGATGCAATGCTTCGCGTTCGATGGTGACGGTATCCATTGATATTTGCCCCTCGTTTCTCAGGTTTTGAATGCAATGCACATCAAAAAGTTGCGCAGCCTGTTAGGATTTACTTTTTGTCATCGTCTTTAACTTCTTCAAACTCGGCATCGACAACACCGTCATCAGCATGCTCAGAAGAGGCATGAGCGCCTGACGGTTGTTCTTCTGATGCTGACTTTTGCGCATAAACACGCTCGGCCAGTTTGCCAGATAACTCAGTTAAGGCATTGGTTTTGGCTTCGATTTCTTCTTTGTCATCACCTTTAACTGCTGCTTTTAATGCCTCAATCGCCTGTTCGATGCTGATTTTTTCATCGCTGCCAACTTGATCGCCTAATTCTTTCACTGATTTTTCAGTCGCATGTATCATACCGTCGGCATGGTTACGGGCATGAACTAATTGCGTCAATTTACGGTCTTCATCGGCATGCGCTTCAGCATCCTTAATCATGCGTTCAACTTCGTCATCGGATAAACCGCTAGAGGCTTTAATAACTATCGATTGTTTTTTGCCAGTCGCCTTATCTTTAGCCGATACATTCAAAATACCGTTAGCATCAATATCAAAAGCAACTTCAATTTGTGGAACGCCGCGTGATGCCGGTGGAATATCTGACAAATCAAAACGCCCCAGCGATTTATTAGCCGCTGCTTTTTCACGCTCGCCTTGCAGGACATGCACGGTTACTGCGGTTTGGTTGTCATCTGCAGTAGAGAACACCTGCGAGGCATTGGTCGGAATCGTGGTATTTTTCTCGATCAGCTTGGTCATAATACCGCCCATGGTTTCGATACCCAGCGATAACGGAATAACATCCAGCAATAACACGTCTTTCACGTCACCGGCCAGAACGCCCGCCTGAATCGCCGCGCCTAAGGCAACCGCTTCATCAGGGTTAACATCTTTACGCGGCTCTTGGCCAAAAATGGCTTTGACCATTTCCTGCACTTTTGGCATACGGGTTTGACCACCAACCAAAATCACGTCATTAATGTCCGAAGCTTTTAACTTCGCGTCTTTCAGCGCCATTTCGCAAGGGCCTTTAGTGCGATTAATCAGCTCTTCAACCAGTGATTCCAGTTTGGCGCGGGTCAATTTAACGTTTAAATGCTTAGGACCTGAAGCATCGGCAGTGATGTACGGTAGATTGACATCGGTTTGCTGACTTGAAGACAATTCGATTTTGGCTTTTTCTGCAGCTTCCTTCAAACGTTGTAAAGCCAACGGATCGTTATGGACATCTACGCCGCTTTCTTTTTTAAATTCAGAGGCCAAAAATTCAATGATTCTTGAGTCAAAATCTTCACCACCCAAAAACGTGTCGCCATTGGTCGATAATACTTCAAATTGATGCTCGCCTTCTATTTCGGCAATTTCAATAATTGAAACGTCGAACGTACCGCCGCCTAGGTCATATACCGCAATTTTGGTATCGCCTTTAGGCTTGTCCATACCAAATGCCAGCGCAGAAGCCGTCGGTTCATTAATAATACGCTTGACTTCAAGGCCGGCAATACGACCAGCGTCTTTAGTCGCTTGGCGTTGTGAGTCATTAAAATAAGCAGGTACAGTAATAACCGCTTCAGTAACTTCTTCGCCTAAATAGGCTTCGGCGTCTTTTTTCAGCTTCATCAAGATACGTGCTGAAATCTCGGGAGAAGCCATCTTTTTGCCGTGAACTTCAACCCAAGCATCGCCATTTTCAGCTTCGACGATCTTATAAGGCACCATTTTAATGTCTTTTTGTACGACATCATCTTTAAAGCGACGACCAATTAAACGCTTGATTGCAAAGACAGTGTTTTTTGGATTAGTAACCGCCTGACGCTTTGCCGATTGTCCTACCAACACTTCGTCATCGCTGCTAAAGGCAATGATAGAAGGCGTAGTACGTGCGCCTTCGCTGTTTTCAATCACTCTTGCTACGCCATTTTCCAATACCGCAACACACGAGTTTGTTGTTCCTAAATCTATGCCGATTATTTTAGCCATTGAATTCTCCAGACTTGAATTTATTTAAAAAAGTAAAAGTTGTTACCAATATAAGGTTGCTTTATTTAATTTCAAGCCTGTTCATCAATACTTGGGCTATCGGTAGGCTGTTTTTCGGCGGCCTTAGCAACCAAAACCATCGCTGGACGGAGCAAGCGTCCGTTCAACAGATAACCTTTTTGGAAGACATTAACCACGGTATTTGGCTCTGCGCCTTCGACAAACTGCATGGCCATGGCCTGATGCTGTTCGGCATTGAAAATCTGGCCGATAGGGTCAATGGTTTCAATTTTGAATTTTGCAAAAGCTGATTCAAATTGTTTAATTGTTAATTCGCTGCCTACCCGGAATTTTTTAACATCTTCGCTATCACCTGTTGCAGCCTGTAAACCCAGCACCAGGCTGTCCAATACCGACAACATTTCCTT
The DNA here is from genome assembly GCA_947506155.1 of Methylococcaceae bacterium. Taxonomy (GTDB): domain Bacteria; phylum Pseudomonadota; class Gammaproteobacteria; order Methylococcales; family Methylomonadaceae; genus Methylobacter_A. The sequence continues at coordinate 12,783 of CANNNV010000035.1, read as the reverse complement.
GGCAAAATTGGTCAGCGCAAATTTATGGGCATCTTCCAGATCCTTTTGGGTTCTTCTTTTCAGGTTTTCCATTTCCGCCTGCGCCCGAACTGCTTTGTCCCAGTTCTCCTGCGCTTTTTGCTCAGCGTCAGCTAATGCCTGCTGTAACTCTTCAACTGTAAACTCATGCTCAACCAACTCAGTATGTGAGTCGTCAATTGTTTCATTTACGGTATTAACCTGAGACTCAGGCACTTCCTGATCGGTACTCATTACTGTAGCTCCTTAATATTTAAAATTACTTTGTACCTGGTGGCACAAAAAAGATGTCCTTTATAGTGGGGTCGTTGCTTTTGGATTCAAGGCGGCCCCTAATAATTTCGCCGTTATATCGACAAAAGGAATGATTTTTTCATAAGCCATACGCGTCGGCCCAATCACACCCAGCACCCCGACCACTTCATCACTGACCGAATATGAAGAAGTCACTAGGCTGCAATGATCAAAAGCCCGATAGCCGGATTCTTCGCCGATAAAAATTTGCACCCCCTGGGCTTTCATACATTGATCCAGTAAATGAATGACGCCCTGCTTTTGGCTGAACGCTTCAAATAAACTTTTGAGTCTATCCATATCTGACAATTCGGAAAAACCCATTAAATTGGTTTCGCCGGTCAACACATAATCATCTTTGTCATTGCCCTGGTCAAACGCCAGTTGCGCCATTCTGACAGCATCCAACATACCTTGATTCATTTGCTCCTGATCTTCTTGCAGCTCTTTTAAAACAGCTTTGCGCACTGCATCGAGGCTGAGACCGGAGTAAATAGCATTTAGATAATTGGCGGCCTGCTGTAATTCCGCAGCGCTAAAAACTTTGGAGGTATGAATTATTTTGTTATGAACTTCTTGTTCATTGGTGACAAAAATAACCAGCACGCGAGTATGAGATAAAGATAAAAACTCGATATGCCGCAAACACACCAGCTCTCTTTTGGGCAAAGTCACCACCCCGGCCATCTGGGTTAGTTCTGACAGCAGTCGGGAAGCGACGCCGATCATATCACTGCTGTCATCACTGACTGATAAACCCTGATGTAGCCGAGTTAAATCTTTTGATTCAATGGGCTTAACTGTCAACAGGGTATCGACAAACAAACGATAACCTGTGACTGTAGGTACCCGACCTGCTGAGGTATGCGGAGAATGTACCAACCCCAGATCTTCGAGATCAGCCATCACATTGCGTATAGTTGCCGGACTTAAGTTTAAATCCGAATCTTTTGATAAAACCCTTGAACCTACCGGTTGACCGTCACTGATATAACGTTCAACCAGTGACTTCAATAATTGTAGCGATCGCTCATTTAAAAACTGCGTATTACCCACACCAACCTCTGCGACAAATTTAGCACTCCAATAACGCGAGTGCCAGCGGGGCAAACTATCAGCTCACCGGGCTATTGTCAATAAACCTAAAAAACCGAATTAAAATATCTGCATATCTTGTAAAAAATAAACGGCTACAGATTCGCTGATTGTCAGTGCGATTAATCAATATATCTGACATTACGTTGACAATGATGAAGTTTATTGAAAGTTGGCTTACTGGAGGTTTAAATAAAAATGCTTAACCGCATCCCGTTCTTCTATTAATTCAGCTTCGGTGATCCGCATTCTTTGCCTGCTAAAATCATTAATTTCCAGACCTTTGATAATATTAACCTCACCATCAATTACCGCTACCGGAAAAGAATAAACCAGCCCAGACTCAATGCCATAGTCTCCGTTCGACAACACTGCCATACTTACCCAGTCCCCTGGTTCAGTACCCAAAATCCAGGTTTTCATCTGATCTATCGCGGCATTTGCAGCCGATGCCGCACTGGATTGACCTCTGGCTTTAATGATTTCAGCACCTCGCTGCTGAATGCAAGGAATAAATTCATTGGCATACCAGTCATTTTCAATCAACGCCAAGGCATCCTGCCCCTTGACTTTGGCATAATGAATGTCAGGATACTGCGTCGTCGAATGATTACCCCAAATAGTCATATTTTTTATATCAACCGGCAAAACACCGCATTTTTCAGCCAACTGACTTAATGCCCGATTATGATCCAGTCGAGTCATTGCCGAAAAATTCTCTGGCCTTAAATCTGGCGCATTACTCAGTGCAATGAGGGCATTCGTATTAGCCGGATTGCCGGTCACTAAAACTTTTACTTCTCTGCTTGCAACGTCATTTAAGGCTTTACCTTGATCAATAAAAATTTGCGCATTCGCTTCCAGTAAATCCTTACGCTCCATGCCAGGACCTCTTGGCCTAGCGCCAATTAAAAAAGCGTAATCAACATTTTTAAACGCCACTCTAGGATCGTCTGTGACTTCAATACGGTGCAGTAACGGGAAGGCACAATCTTTTAATTCCATAACCACGCCTTGTAACGCATTCAGCACGGGAGTTATTTCAAGCAAATGTAATACAATAGGCTGGTCTGCACCCAGCAACGCACCCGCAGCTAATCGAAACAGTAAAGAATAACTAATTTGTCCTGCAGCTCCGGTTACAGCGATATGTATAGGTGTTTTCATGTGTCTTTCCTTTTATTGTTATTAAGTTTCCTACGCTAGACAGTAGCAAATTTAATCATCACCACCATTCTTGCAAATAATAACGAAGATAGACCTCAACTAGCAAGCCTATCGAAAAAACACACCTATGATTAATTCGTGCTCGCAGAACGCAGGCTAAATAAGGCAGGGGTTTGTTTATCGCGTATAATACGCCGGTTTGATAATTGCATTTACGCATACCCGCCGCATCTATTTAGAGTTAAGTTAATGAAAAAACTGTTGTTCCAATTCGATACAGACACTCACCCTTCAGTTTTCGATACTGTAGTAGCTTACGATGGCGGTGCAGATCATGTAATAGGTCATGGAGGCTTAACACCCGACAACATCACGGCTCTAGTAGAAGGCACGATGTTTACCCGTGCCCCCAAAGACAAGAAAAATACGGCTATTTTTATTGGCGGCAGCGACATGATTGCTGGACAGGCCTTGTTTATTGCAGTGCAAAAACATTTTTTTTCCGGTTTTCAGGTTTCAGTCATGCTTGACAGCAACGGTAGCAATACGACCGCCGCCGCCGCCGTGGCAAAACTTGCGGCTAGTGGTACATTGGCTGGTAAAAAAGCCGTGGTGCTGGCCGGCACCGGTCCAGTAGGACAACGCGCAGCAGCCATGCTGGCTATAGAAGGTGCTGAGGTATCCATAACCGCACGTAAAATAGAACGCGCCATCCGAGCTTGCGACAACATGAAGGCACGTTTTGGCGTAACTTTGACCCCTGTTGAAGCTTTCGATAACCATGATCGAACTGAAGTTATCAAGGACGCAAACATTGTGCTTGCAACCGGCGCCGCAGGTATAGAGTTACTTTCTGCTGAACAATGGCAGCATAATACTCATATCGAAATGATCGCTGATGCTAATGCTACACCGCCTTTGGGCATAGGCGGCACCGACGTAATGGATAAAGGCAATCTGCGCAACGGCAAAATCATCTGGGGCGCCATTGGTTTTGGCTCGCTAAAACTGGCTTTACACCGCGCCTGTATCGCCAAGTTGTTTGAAGACAATAAACAGATTCTCGATGCTGAAAATATTTTTGCGCTGGCCAAGAGCATGGCTTAGATTAGCTCAGAAACTGCGATGAATCTTTTACTCGATCGATCGGCAATAAGACAAGATGCTCTCAGTATTTTCCAGGCAGGCATAGTCGCGGCTGATCCTTACCAAGCGATTAAATGCTACCTTAACCCCGAGTTGTTTGATAGTTATGCAAAAGTTCATCTGATCGCGTTCGGCAAGGCGGCCTGCGCAATGATACGAGCGGCTACCGAAATCATTCCTATTGAAATGCGACCGGGTAAAGGCATCGCTGTTACCAATTATGAAAATGTAAGCTGCATTGATCATGTCGATGTATTCGGCGCAGGACATCCCTTGCCCGATATCAACGGTCTTAAAGCCGCTCAACTCATTGCCGATCGAGTAAGCAATGCCAAAAAGAATGAATTGGTGCTGATTTTAGTCAGTGGTGGCGGTTCGGCGCTGATCCCCTACCCTGCCGGACAAATCACCTTGCAGGAAAAGGCTGCTGTCACTGAACTGTTGCTGGCTGCTGGAGCGACCATCAACCAGATTAACTGTGTGCGCAAGCATTTATCCCGATTAAAAGGTGGCGGTTTGGCCCGGCTGGCAACTCCTGCCGATGTGCATGCGCTTATTTTATCCGACGTATTGGGCGATGATTTAAGCGCCATAGCTAGCGGTCCCACCGTAGCTGATAACACGACTTACGCCGATGCAATCGGCGTTCTTAAAGCTAAAGGTATCTGGGAGCAATCACCGGAAAATATTCGGCAACATCTGGAACAAGGCAACTTGGGCATTATTGCCGAGACACCCAAGCCAGGTGACGACATTTTTACCAATACGGGATATACCTTGATCGGCAGTAATAGCATCAGCGTCAATGCGATGCTTGAAACTGCTCAGAAGCTGGGCTACGAGACCCACTTGTATAGCGATAGATTATGTGGCGAGGCGAAAACTGTGGCGACGACTTTAGTCGAAAGGCGACTGAAGTTGCCCCTACAAAACAAACCCTTAGCATGGCTTGCCGGTGGTGAAACCACCGTTATCTTGAAAGGCAAAGGACGAGGCGGCCGCAATCAGGAAATGGCGCTAGCTTTTGCGCTTGCCGCCGAGCAACAAGGTTTAACTGGCAACTGGGTGTTTCTTAGTGGCGGTACCGACGGCCGTGACGGCCCCACCGATGCAGCTGGCGGCCTGGTTGACCCACGGACAATAAAACGCATGACGCAAGCCGGCATCAATCCCGCCGAACTACTAGCCAATAACGATTCCTACAACGCTTTAACAAGGTCTAACGACTTGGTGATTACCGGTGCGACCGGCACCAATGTCGCCGATCTACAAATACTACTGATTCGGCCTGAACTTTACACACATAATTAACCTAGGAGAATACCATGTTTAAAAAATCAATGACGATCAAAGGCTTCGATGATGAATTATTCCAGGCCCTCGAAGAAGAACGCGGGCGTCAGGAAGATCATATTGAACTGATCGCCTCGGAAAACTATTGCAGCCCGCGGGTCATGGAAGCGCAAGGCTCGCAGCTGACCAATAAATACGCCGAGGGTTATCCCGGCAAACGTTACTACGGTGGCTGCGAATTCGTCGATAAGGCCGAACAATTGGCCATAGACCGCGCCAAGGAACTGTTCGGTGCCGATTACGCGAACGTGCAACCGCATTCTGGTTCGCAAGCCAATATGGCGGTGTTCATGGCCTTGATCCAACCGGGCGATACCATTCTTGGGTTAAGTCTGGCCGATGGCGGGCATTTAACCCACGGCGCAAAACCCAACTTCTCCGGAAAAATCTACAATGCGATTCAATACGGCTTACATCCCGAAACTGGCGAAATCGATTACGCACAAGTCGAAGCTCTGGCGCTGGAACACAAACCCAAAGTATTGGTTGCTGGTTTTTCGGCCTACTCGCGAATTTGGGATTGGCAGCGTTTTCGCGACATCGCCGATAAAGTCGGCGCCTTTTTGTTTGTCGACATGGCGCATGTTGCAGGCCTCGTTGCCGCAGGTTTATATCCGAATCCCGTGCCGATTGCTGACGTGGTTACCAGCACCACGCACAAATCTCTGCGCGGCCCACGCGGCGGTTTGATTTTGTGTCGGAGCAACCCGGAACTGGAGAAAAAATTCGACTCCAATATCTTTCCCGGCATCCAGGGTGGACCGTTGATGCATGTGATCGCCGCCAAAGCCGTGGCGTTCAAAGAAGCCATGCAGCCCGAGTTTCGCGTTTATCAGCAACAGGTGATTAAAAATGCCCAGGCCATGGCTGCCGTATTTATGAAGCGTGGCTTTGACGTAGTTTCTGGCGGCACTGACGATCATTTGATGCTGGTTTCCTTGATCGCCAAAGGCATTACCGGCAAGGCGGCTGATGCGGCATTGAGTAAAGCGCATATTACGGTTAACAAGAATGCCGTGCCTAATGATCCGCAATCGCCGTTTGTGACCAGCGGCATCCGTGTCGGCACCCCGGCTCCAACCACACGCGGTTTTAAGGAAGCGGAAATGACCGAGATCGCCAACTGGATGTGTGACGTGATGGAAAATATGGAAGATGAAACTGTGATTGCCGCAGTACGCGAGAAAGTCAATCATCTTTGTGCACGGTTTCCGGTTTATAGTTAATTATCGTTTTTACTAAAACTTGCTAGGAGCAAAAATGTCACTTGAACGCCTCCGTCCCAATTTTCTGGGTAAGTTAAGCAATTGGGTGATGTGACGCTCTCTGCTTCAGCTGCAGACTGGGGATGTGTATAGCGAGTATTGTTCGAATATATTGATTTCATACACTAACCAACTATCTATAATCCGATCATACCTTTGTTAAATAAAACACCGGGCGAAACAGTCATGCAAACAACCTACAGACTTGAGGCAAACGAACTTAATAATGATTTTTTAAATTCCGTTAAGGCATTGTTCCACGATAAGGTAATAGAGATAGCGGTAAGTGATGCTAAACCTCAACAAGAAGAACTGCTTTTGACCCGGAAGGCAGGCGCTTTAGCTGGGCGCATTAAAATGAGCGATGATTTTAATGTACCCTTAGCAGACTTTGCCGAATACGAAAAATGAAGTTATTACTAGATACTCACATTTTGCTTTGGTACCTGGACAATAATCCAAAATTGCCGGGAAATTGGAAACTCTGCATTGAAGATCGACATAATTCGATTACCGTCAGCATGGTCAGCCTGTGGGAAATAACCATCAAAGTTTCCTTGGGGAAACTTGAGTTGCAGGATGATTTAACGGCTGTTGAGAACATCCTTAGGCAGCAAGGTATTACCTTCCTGCCTATCCGCACAGCCCATTTACTGCGCCTATCAAATTTGCCCTTTCATCATCGCGACCTATTTGACCGATTAATCATAGCCCAGGCTCAGGCGGAACAATTAACGCTAGTCAGTGATGACGGCATGTTTGCAGCCTATTCTGTTTCGCTATTAGATTAGGTAACGCGCTAATGTCGGCAATTCCATAACTTCGAGGGTGCGCATGCGCTTCACAAAATCTTTTAAATTCGGAACTAAAACATGTCAGACATAGAAATCGCCCAACAAGCCAATATGAAACCGATCATCGGCTTGGTTAAAGAACAATACGGCATTGATGCCGAACACCTGGACCCTTATGGTCATTACAAAGCCAAGATGTCGCTGGAATACATCAACAGTTTGGTCGACAAGCAAGATGGAAAGTTGATTCTAGTGACCGCAATCAGCCCTACCCCGGCCGGTGAAGGCAAGACTACGACTACTGTGGGCTTGGGTGATGCGCTGAATCGCATCGGTAAAAAAACCATGATATGTTTGCGTGAGCCTTCCTTAGGCCCTTGCTTTGGCATGAAAGGTGGAGCAGCGGGCGGTGGTTACTCGCAAGTGGTGCCTATGGAAGACATTAATTTGCATTTTACCGGCGATTTTCATGCAATCGGCGTCGCGCATAACCTGCTGTCAGCTTTAATCGATAACCATATCAATCATGGCAACGAACTAGACATTGATCCACGGCGCATCCAATGGAAACGCGTGGTTGATATGAACGACAGGGCCTTGCGTAATATCGTGGTCGGTATGGGTGGCCCGGCTAACGGCTATTTACGTGAAGACGGCTATGACATCGTGGTCGCTTCCGAAGTCATGGCTATTCTTTGTTTGGCGACTAGTCGTGCAGATCTTAAAGAGCGTCTCGGACGCATTGTGATAGGCTACAAATTCGACCGGGTAACGCCGGTTTATGCCAGCGACCTGAAGGCACAAGGCTCAATGGCGGCTTTATTAAAAGACGCGATCAAGCCCAATCTGGTACAAACCCTGGAAAACAATATCGCGATTATTCATGGCGGGCCGTTTGCCAATATCGCCCACGGCTGTAATACGGTAACCGCCACCAAAACCGCACTGAAACTGGCTGATTATGTAGTGACCGAAGCGGGTTTCGGCGCTGATTTGGGTGCTGAAAAATTCCTCGACATTAAGTGTCGCATGGCCGGGCTTAAACCGTCTGCGGTAGTTCTAGTTGCGACGGTAAGAGCGCTTAAATTCCACGGCGGCGTTGATAAAGAGGCGTTAAATCAGGAAAATCTGGCCGCATTAGAGCAAGGCTTTGCCAATCTCGAACGGCATTACCACAATATTACTTACCATTACGGCCTGCCTTGTGTGGTGTGTATTAACCATTTTACCTTTGATACTGACGCCGAAATCGCTTTGCTGCAACAAAAATGCGTGGCCTTGGGCGCAAGCTGTGTGGTTTCCAAACATTGGGCAGAAGGCGGCGCAGGTGCTGTGGAACTGGCCGACGTTATCAGCGACATCGTCGATCATCGTGAACCCGGCTTTAACTATGTTTACGATGAAAACCTGAGCCTCTGGGAAAAAATCGAAACCATTGCCACCAAGCTGTATGGCGCGGCAAGCATCAGTGCAAATGCCAAAGTCAAAGCGCAATTAGCCGCATGGGATAAAGATTACCGCAAGTTTCCCATTTGCATGGCAAAAACCCAAATGTCATTTTCAACTAATCCCAATGCCAAAGCCGCGCCCTCTGGACATATTATTGAAATCAGTGATGTGCGCCTAGCAAATGGTGCAGGCTTTATTGTCGCGATTGCAGGCGACATGATGACCATGCCCGGTTTACCTAAGGTCCCTGCTGCGGAAAGAATTGATATTGATAATCACGGCAAAATAACCGGATTATTTTAATTAAATTTAGACCTTAGGTTATTCGAAGGAGCTGAATTTGTTCCGATACTTTTTTCTTAACTTTCGTTAACTGCCACGTTAAAAACGTGGGGTGTATCTACCAAGGGAACCTGTAATAAACAGGTTCCGCTTTGTTAACTACCAGGACTTGGTTCTCGCCAAAAGGTACAAGTAGTTAAGCGTTTACAATTCTAAGTGAAATATTCTGTCGGTCAAGCCACTTTGTAAGCCTTTAGTTTTATGAACAATAGGTAGCTTATGTTAGTAAATTACGCTGTATACAACAACCTCAACAATGCCAATGACATCACCATTGGTATCATCAAATCATATTCTTCTTGAATTTGACCGCTGTGCTTTTCCATGATTACCTTAAGTATTAGTTACATTGCCCAAAGTAACACCAATCCGCTCCAGCTTTTCCGTCAACGATTTTGCTCATCCGTCGGCTTTTGGGTTGTCTCCAGTGCTTTTAATTTTCTTCTCCCAATTTCAATACTTTGTAACTCCCCGACTATGATCGGCATAAAGCCCAGTTTTTTATTACAAAATGTAATCTATTTTTTAAAAAACATAGTCTATTCAATTAAATAGTAATAAATAAACGTTTCAAGTGTAACAAAAAACAATTAATTAACAGGTTTCATAATTTACATTTTTATACGGAATTTGCACGTTGTTACAATTTGTTACAATTTTAAACTGGTTTTTGCTGAGATTGTATTTATAGTTAGGCTCTATATTATTAAATTTCAATATTTTCTTTGGTAAGCCAAGAAAATGGTAAATACGCTTACAATAATTAATCAGTTAGTTAGCGAAAACAAGCAACTAGATATTTATTTGTAATTTTTAGATTAATCTAAGGTTAAGTAATGTAAGATTTCCGTTTTTAAACGTCTTTATCGATAAAACGTGTGTACTTGCGCACCCACTCAATTTCAGCTCTGATTCACACACATGAAAAGAATATTTTATAACTACAGAATATCGTCAAAAATTCAATTGTCTTGTATTTTTTTTAGTGTGATAGTGCTTATGGCTATCTATGAGATTTTGAAAGATTTCTATTTTCAAGGCGCATTGTCTTTACGTGAGTCTCATATAATTACAGTCTTCGTCACCGGTGTGTTTGCCACATTCGCTGGATTTTTAACGATTAAAGTAGCCAGCGGATTAGTAAAAGAGGCTCAGCAGGCACGTTTAAAGGTCGCAAGCATCAACGAATCTCTATTTGATGCTGTTATTTTGATAAATGAACGCGGTATTATCGAAACCATTAACCCAGCAACTAAAAAGATGTTTGGCTATAGCGACAACGAGCTCATTGGCAATAATATTAAAATATTAATGCCAGAACCTTTTGCTAGTGAACATGATGGTTATCTCCATAATTTTTTGACGACTAGAATTCCTAAAATTATCGGCAAGACCCGGAGAGAGGTTCTAGGTAGGCGTGCTAACGGTGATCTTTTTCCGATGGATTTAGTCGTTAGCGAAATAGTGAGCAATGGGCGATCTGAGTTTATTGGAATTATCAGAGATATGACCGATTATAAACGCGCCGAGCTGGAAATGATAAGACTCAGGGACGCTGAACAGCGCAGTTTAGATGACCTGCAACACGAGCTTAAAATGGCCGCCCAAGTACAGAGAAGCATGCTTGCTGGGGAATTTCCACTTTATCCGCAGCATAAAGAATTTGATGTTTTTGCGTCTATGGTTCCGGCTAGGCAGATTGGTGGTGATTTTTATGATGTATTTCTTATAAATGATAATAAATTGTTTATCGCTATCGGTGATGTATCAGGTAAGGGGCTGCCAGCAGCACTGTATATGGCGCAATGTATGGCACACTTGCGTATGCTTTCGCTACACGAAGTAGGACCGCATAAAATATTGCGCAGATTAAATAACCTTCTTTGCGAGAATAATGGTTTTGGTATGTTCATAACGCTATGCTGCGGTGTCCTTGATCTTGAAACAGGTGAGTTTGTCTATTCCAATGCTGGGCATAATCCACCGCTGAGCAATGCGCTTAATGGTTGTTTTGTATTTATGCCGGTGCCTAAATCTATTGTCCTTGGTTATATGAGAGATGTGAAGTACACATCATTAGTGATGGGACTAAATCCTGGTGATACTATTTTTCTGTATACCGATGGTGTTACCGAAGCGGAAAATCAACAGCAAGATTTATTTTCTGATGAAAGATTATTAGAGATTTTGGGCGGTTCTGTGGAAAATGGTGCGCAGCAAATAATTGGTCTCGTAGATGCTGAAATGAAGCGATTTACTGAAGGTGCTGAGCAGTCGGATGATATCACCATGTTGTCACTGCGCTATCTTGGCACGTAGACATTCCGATATTTAATAGATTGTGTCATAAAGTTGTCATTTTAATAAGCTAGAATCATTTAATGTTATTTCTTACGGTGTAAAGAAAAATGCAATTTATTGAATGTTTTGATCTACAAATCAATAACGAAATCATCGCGCTTAGGTCTATGAGTGCATGGTTGGGTAAAGCGTGTGAAAGTTTGGCTGTGCCTGACGAGATCGCTAGAGATTTAGATGTCTGTGCTAATGAAGCCGTTGCTAACGTCATATTTTACGCCTATGAAGATGATGACAGCCATTCAATTAATATGCGTCTTGAACTTAAAGATCAAAAATTAATTTTTACGATTGAGGATGACGGCATAGCTTTCGACCCTTTTAAAGCCATTCTGTCGGAGTCTTACGATAAAATTGGTGATATAACAATCGGTGGATTTGGAATTAAATTAATTCGTAGTTTAGTGAATGAATGCAGCTATGATCGGTTTAATAGTAAAAACATTATGAATTTAGTTTTTCATTTATGCCCGACATCTCCTATTTCGATTCCCGGTGAGAACTCACCTTTTTTAACTAGCTGTAATTACTGAGCTCGGAGCATCACTAATGGAAATAAATTGCGAACAATTAGATGGCGATATCTACAAGATTAATTTAAAAGGACGAATGGATATCCCAGGAAATGAAGAGATAGAGCTTAAATTTTCTGGAATGACAGCTGCGCCCCGTATGCTGTTTATCGTCGATCTTACCGAAGTGAATTTTATTGCCTCTATCGGTATACGCACACTTCTTCTTAGCACTAAAGCCATTCATAATCGTGGCGGTAAAATAGTTATCCTCAATCCTGACAGCCAAGTTAAGAAAATTCTGCTAATGGCTGGTGTAGATATGGTAACGCCGATCATTGACACGTTAGATTTGGCACTAGCTGCCTTAAATGAAGAAGTATCTGTTTGATAAGCTTTGAGATTTAGTCATTGATATTAAGAAATGCATACGAAATAAGTTGAGCATCTGTGGGGCTGATTCCAAAGTTGTCCAAGTTATTTCATGCTCGTTCCGAAAACGTTTTCAAATTTAATATAATTTCTGCACCACCCTCAACTCGGTTGCCTACCATCAATTGGGCTTCGTGCATTTTCGCGATGCGTAAACCTAATCCATTACTTGGCAAATGATCAACCGTAAAATTGGAATACGCGTTTAATTCTTCGGTAGACATAATAAATCCAGGTCCTTGATCAGCAATGTACAATTCAATGTAACTACCGCTCCAATAAACTTACCCAAAATTAACTAAAGCTATAAGTTTGGTGTTATTTTCTTGCTTCATAGAAGTCGGTTTCACACGGTTCTTGCGAACCTTGCCAGAGCCTACTTCTCCACAAGCGTTACTTCCCGCAGAGTTTGCGGTAGTTTGTAATTGGGTTATTGCTAGCCCAATTAAATTTTTTGCTGCATTTTCGTCCCGATCCCGCCATTCAGCCTAGAGAAGGCGTACGCGACACCGGCATCAAGGCAACCGGCCTTCTTTTTCCCAGCGCCTAAGGGTTGAC
>CANNNV010000034.1 GCA_947506155.1 Methylococcaceae bacterium | reverse complement strand
GGCGGGGCAAAGATCGTAGATAAATACGGGGCGACAGAAGCATCTGTTCCCGTATGAAAGTTGGGACAGCGCCATTCAGCTGGAGTGCGAACAGGGCTCTATCTTAAATTAAAGCATTATTTGTCTGGATAATGGGGGCCACTTTACACCTATCAGTTCGCCAGCGACATTGTAAGGATAACTCCGCTGGGCAATGGCCTTATCAATGACACTTATCTGGTCGCGACGTCCTTATCTTCTTTTGTTCTGCAGCGCATAAATCGTACGATTTTTCCTGCACCTGAGCAAATCATGGCAAACCTGACCCTACTTAATCAGCATATTGCGCAAAAAAATAGTGCGTTGGTTAAGCTGAAAATTCCTGAACTTTTGAAAACTACGGCTAACCGTTCGTTTTATCAGGCTGAAAACGGGGATTGCTGGCGTGCACTTGATTTTATTGATCAGACTGAAAGTATAGATAACATACGTTCGCTCGATGACGCCGAGCAGGCCGGATTTGCATTAGGCCATTTTCATCGTTTGCTTAGTGATATTTCACCCTTGCTGTTGCATGATACCCTTCCCGGCTTTCACATCACACCTGACTATTTAAAGCATTATCATCAAATACTGGCACTTACGATCCAACCCAAAAACGACTACTGTGCTGACTTTATCCAGCGTTTTGGATTCATCACTGATGATCTGGAAACCGCAAAAAATCAGGGTTTGTTGTCTTTACGGACTATTCACGGCGACCCGAAATTAAACAATTTTCTGTTTGATAAATACACGCATAAAATCGTCAGCCTTATTGATTTGGACACGGTCAAGCCAGGATTGGTGCATTATGATATTGGCGATTGCCTGCGTTCCTGTTGTTATCGTAGCGACCCTGTTGGCTTTGACCTAGCTAGTTGTGCGGTGTTGTTAAAAAGCTATTTGAGCGAGGCCGGAGATTTTTTTACCGAACACGATTATCACTATTTGTATCCTGCTATCCGCTTGATCCCTTTTGAGTTGGGACTCCGTTTTTACACCGATTATTTGCAAGGTAATACCTATTTTAAGGTTACCGAACCTGAGCAGAACTTACTCCGAGCAATTGATCAATTCCAATTATGTGCCAGTATCATGACTCAGGAAGTTGCGATTAAGGATTTGATCTCAACACTAACCTAAGACGTTATTTTCTCACGCCACTACACCAACAAAAATAACCCTAAGTTTTCCTTCAAATAAGAACAGTTTGCATTTAGATGGCTTTTCATCCTATACTGAACCCACTGAAATAATTGTGAGAGATCGTATAGATGAAAAAAAACAAACACTTATTAAAATACGGGCTATTGACCGGGCTAATTTCTTTGAGTTCACCCGTCAGTGCGCTGGATAAACCGCAGACTATGGAAGATATGTGGAAAATCATCCAAGCGCAGCAAAAGCAAATTGACGAGATGAAATCGGCAATGCCGGTAACTCCTGCCAAAACAGCTACAATCGAGCCGCAGGCTGCAACAAAAACGCCTCTTAGCGAGATAAAGACCTTGGAGCGCAAAACTGATGTGTTGACCCAGGAAGTTGAAAAATTACGTACCAATCTGACCATACCTGATGAAGTGCAGTATAAAAGCGCTTACGGTTTGGGTCCTGCCGCATCCAAGGTCTATCAGGTAGGTAAAGGCCTGTCGATAGGCGGTTATGGAGAGGCTAATTATCAGGCCAGAGTTGGCGATAAAGGCAGCAGCAAAGATAATGCCGATTTTGAACGAATGGTGTTGTACGCCGGTTACAAGTTCACTGACAATATTTTATTTAACAGTGAGCTTGAGTTTGAGCACGGTTCGACCGAAAAAGGCGGCTCGGTATCGGTCGAATTTGCGGCGCTTGATTTCTTTATCGATCCGATGGCTAATGTTCGCGCCGGTATGGTGTTGATGCCTATGGGTTTTGTCAACCTGATTCACGAACCTCCGTTTTATTTCGGCAACAATCGCCCGGAAGTGGAGCGTCAGATTCTCCCAAGCACCTGGCGTGATGTTGGTGTAGGCCTGTTTGGCGAGGTGTTGCCTAACCTGACTTATACCGCTTATGTCGTTAACGGCTTGGATGCCGCCAATTTTAATGCTGACGGCATCCGTTCCGGCAGACAGCAAGGCAGTCAGGCAACAGCCGAAAACCTGGCGTTTGTCGGACGACTGGATTATGCACCTGCCGTAGTGCCCGGCTTGTCATTCGGCGGGTCGGCTTACGCAGGTAATTCTGGACAAAATCAGCCCTTTGCAGGAAAAAAGGCCGATGCTTTTACGCAACTGTATGAAGGCCATGTGCAATGGAAATATCGCGGACTGGAGTTCCGTACCTTAGGTTCATGGGGCCATATCGACGATGCAGGCGTACTCAGTGCCGCCAAAGGCCAAACCATAGGTGAAGAAAACTACGGCTGGTATTCAGAAGCCGGTTATGACATCTTGCCGTTGCTGAACGCCAATACCACGCAATATCTGGCGCCGTTTTTCCGCTATGAACAGCTGGACACTATCGCCAGCGCACCGGTCGGTTTTTCTGACGATGAAGCGAAAAACAAGAAAATTTACCAGTTCGGTTTGCAATACAAGCCTATTCCCAATGTCGTGATCAAGGCCGATTATCGCAACTTCATGGCTAAAAAAGGCAGCTTACCGGATGATTTCAACCTGGGCTTTGGCTTTATTTTTTAGCAAATCATGGTTTCTTCATGAAAGCGCAATAACCAAAACTCATAATGTTAAACTAGCTCTATTTACAAACGCCGCATCGGGAATCACTATGAAAAAAATCAGGCAAGGAGGATTTTTTATACTCCTTTTATGGCTGCTCAGCGCAATCAGCGCCAGCTACGCCAGCGTCTTTTACAGCAAAAATGAAGCGCTGGAACTGGCCTTTGGCAAAGATACTCAGGTGGAGCAATTAGCATTATTCCCTGATGAACAACAAATCGCCAAAATCCAGGAACTGGCTAAGTCTAAACTTGACTCCGGCTTGTTTACTTTTTATGTCGGGAAAGATAAGGACAAGATACTTGGTTACGCTGCGATTGAAACCGGTACGGTTAGAACCAAGCCGGAAACCTTGATGATTGTGCTGACCGCAGACGGCGAGTTGCGCAATGTCACCACGCTGGCTTTTCATGAACCGCCGGAGTACCAGCCACCGGAACGCTGGTTTGAACAATTATATAAACGTCAACTAGCCGACATGGACTTTAATCAAGGCATCGATGGTATCAGCGGCGCCACCCTAAGCACCCGGGCGGCTGTCAGCAGTGTCCGCAAGGTGATGGCGATTTATCAGGTTCTGGTAAAAGATCAGGGTAAGAACTAATGCGTTATTTTGTAACTGGCGAACAGCACCGAAAATCCTTGTTGAATACGCTGGTGTTGATGTTTCTGGTGTATATCGCATTGCTATGGGTCAGTAACGGCATGATGTATTTTCATCACATGGACTTAAGCCCTGATTCGGTGATTGCCTATTATCTAGGCTCTGAACAACAGTTTACCCAGCCGCGCAGTTATCAGGGCATGCTGGAAGTGTCGCATTTTCATTTGTTCTCGATGGGCATGCTGGTATTGACTTTGACCCATTTAATGCTGATGACCGAGTTCTCGGTACGGCTTAAAATCTGGCTAAGCAGTCTGACTTACGGGGCGGCTTTGGCTGATGAAGTTGGCGGCTGGCTGGTCAGGTTTGTTGATCCGTTGTTTGCCTACTTTAAAATTGCCGCCTTCGTAATGTTGGAATTGTCACTGGGAGCTTTATTGCTGGTGGTGATTACCGCGCTGGTTCGGGCTAGGGTTAAAATGCGCAAAGTTAGTTCTGAATAATATTCACATCAGAAAAGCTTTAGATTATCGCAGCTGGTTAGATGTTTGCAGGGTACAATAAAATTACCAGGCCATTCTTACACCCATCCAGCCTTCCAAGGAATTCATTTCAAACAAGCTGATGTTGCTGTTCTGATTTTGCCATTTAACGCTGGCCACTCCTCGCCAGTTATCGGCAACCCACTTTAGCGACCAATCATAATCCAAGTTTGCTCCTGTCCTATTTACATAGCGGGTTGCACCATTACCCAGCCAGGCGCTGTAGGCTTGCTGGTCATGGCTTTGCAGAATGTTACCAGAGGCTTTAATAAAGCTGCCTTGGCTTAGAACATCAGTCGACCAGATACCGCTCAATTCCAGCCTGCCCCGCAACTGATCGCCTCCCGGTCGTAAACTTGTTGCCCAATCCCAGCCGGTGCTGATCGAAGCATTATATAAGCCCAACTGGGTGTCACAGAATAAACCGGCCATTAGCCCGGCATAACGACTATCCAGGAGTGAGTTACCCGCCTGTCTTTGCCATAACAGATCCACGCCACCCTGTGGTTGGCAGTAACTACCTTTAGCTCCGGAGTGCCGCAGCATGAGCTGACTGGTATACAGATAAACATCACTGTTGTAGCGCAAGGCATTAAAACCCAGGGCAACGCCAGTCTCGGCGCCACTTTTGCCTTGTTGCATCAGCGAGGTTAATACATTGCTACCTTGATAGTCCGCGTAACCACCGTAATCGGTTTGTCGATTAAAAAGCTCACCTCTGACCCGCCACTGCAAAGCTTTGGCCAGTGTGCGTAAGGCATTTCCAGTCAGCTGGGCTTCCGCGCCAAAGCCCGCCTGCTGACGAAACTGGGGCATTAATTCCAGTGCGATCGGTCCTGAAGGTAGGGTTAGTTGCAAGGTTGATTTGGTAGGCGCTTGATTAAGGTTGCTGCTGTAACCACTACGCAGTTGCAGTCCACTATTGACTTGCCAGTCCCGCGAGTGAGTATCTGGCTGCGGCTGGTCATGTACCAAACCCATAGCTTCATCTATTCCTGCCAAGGCAAGACTGTATTGTTTCATGGCACTTGGACTATCGGGATACTCCATTAGCACACGTTCCAAAAGGTCTGCCGCTTCTGTGTAGTGGCGACTGACATTAAACGCGACCGCTTGGCGTAATTTCGCCTCAATAGACTGATTACAGGCTTTGCTTTGCAATGGATTGCAGGGGCTTGCAATACTGGACACAGGGAAGCTACAGGCCAGCACCAGCGTAAATATTTTCTTCACCCCCCAACTACCATAGGCTCCGTTAGTGGTGTGTTGCAGGAGGATGTAATCATGTCTCCAGGAACAAATAATTCGGTCGGCTGTGGCCGATCCAGCAGCAGAAACTTACCGAGCGAGATAATGGCCACCGTCTGTTGCCAAGCTTTGGCGATGTTTTCACCACAGACGA
Organism: Methylococcaceae bacterium; assembly: GCA_947506155.1. Lineage (GTDB taxonomy): Bacteria > Pseudomonadota > Gammaproteobacteria > Methylococcales > Methylomonadaceae > Methylobacter_A. The sequence continues at coordinate 17,413 of CANNNV010000034.1, read as the reverse complement.
TAGGCTCAGAAAGCTCGCCGGTCATGGCTTGCAGTCGAATTGCCGTAGTTACGGTTCGACCTAACAATGTGTGGGTTCGGCGCCTAGCGGGGCCAAAAGCGCCAACCAAGACTTCGCCTTGTTCGATACCGATGCCTATCGCTAAAGGTGGTAAGCTATCGACACCGGTTTCCGCACCAAACAACTGCTCGCCTTTTAACACTAAGCTTTGAGCCGCATGGAGCGGTCGCAAATCACCCGGTGCACTACGCCAAACCGCCATCACTGCATCGCCAACATATTCCTCGACTACGCCGCCTTGCTGATGAATGATTTTATCAGCCAAAGTATAAAAGCTATGCAACAGTGCGCCGGCCTGCTCAGCTGGCAACTGATCGCACCAAGCCGAAAAATTTCTTAAATCCGCATACAGTACGACAACTTGCTCGTGGTGGGCATTCAGCGTGCTGCCGGGTTCCTGCCGGGCAATCTGTTTGGCGACATGCGTCGGCAGATAACTGGACAGGTTACGATAGAGCAGAGCGCCTTCAGCGCGACTGCCCAGATAACCTTGGGTCGTAAGTAATCCCAGCAAGGTTATTATAAAAAACATCGGCGCTACCCATGGCAGCCAGAGGCTGGCGAAATACAGCAGTAGCGCGTGCAGAGCTGCGGTTGCACTCAGCAGCAACAGCCCAATTAACACGGGTCCGTACACCCGCAATATGCCTGCTTTAAAGCGGCTGGCGACAACTAATAGCAAGGCTGACAGTGCTATCCAGCCAATTTGTAATCCGAGTGCGCCGCGTGGCTGAAAAGGTATCCGGCCATCAAGCAACGCTGTCAGCAGTTGCGCATGAACTTCAACACCACTGACAGCCGAAGCTTGTGGTGTCGAAACCGTGTCGCCGACACCAAAGGCGCTCGCTCCTAGTAATGCCCAGGCGCCTTGCAGATAACCGGTTGGTACTGTGCCATCTAGTACATCTTTGGCAGAAATGGAAATCATCCCCGACCTGGATAACCACCAGGGCAACAGAATGTCACCATGCGCATCAATCGGCACTGATAGTCCCGGTAGTCCAGGATGACGCAAATATGCCGCAGGTTCTAGCCATGTGGTGCCGGGGGCGATGCCAAAGTCAGGCGCTACGCCAGCGCCCTCAGCCAGCGCCGCCAGTGCCAGCGTTACATAAGCTTTATTCTGATAACAGATAATGGCAGGTAACTGACGAATAACGCCATCCACGTTTATTTGCGGAGTAATATGGCCGGCACTTGCTGCATGCAGAGCCGTTGTATTACCTATCGCACCGTTAGCTACCGGAAATTGTTTGGAACAACTATCTAAAGATATTCCAGCCTGCAATTCGCCCCGGTGTACCGCTTGCCCGACATTGAGAGCTAATATCTGCGCCAGCACAGTTGGTGTCTTAAGTAAGGCCGCCGCCAGCTGATCGTCGCCTGATTTTGCTTCGGGAAAGGCAATGTCGATAATACGCTGCTCAACACCCTGATCGCTTAGGCGATTGAGTAGTTCTGCGGTGCGTTCACGGGGCCAGGGCCAGGCACCATAACGAGCAACGCTGGCCTCATCGATATCGATAACCACTACGCGGCGCTCCCGATTAGCGGAAGTGCCTATAAGCTGCCACAGCTGATCGCCAATAACGGCTTCAATGCCGGAAAAAGGCTCAGCCCAAAAAACGCTGACTGTCAGCGTCAGTGCAGTAGCTACTAATAAGGGTGTTAAACGATTTTTAAATAAAGCTTCGGTGGTCATCATTTTTTGGTCCAGTCGGTAATTCCCTGAAAAGTTCCGGCTGGAATCGTCCGCTCAAAAAGCATACCAGCGTAAGCGCCGTCAGTAGACAAGCCACCGGCTACTTTCCCTCCAGGATCTTGCGCGACAAACATGCCGTTGTTTTGGATGGGACCGGACAGATTAAGAATCGCCGAACCGACTTGTGGATAACTCATTTCTAGGTGGGTATTAAACTGGCGCTGGGCAAAATCAACTTGCAATGATGCCGCATTTAAACTCGCTAGGGTATTGACCTGAGGCAGCGAGGATATGCCATTGCCAACAAAATAAACCTGCCCTTGGGCTAATTTAAAATCGTAGACACCGGCTCGAGGTTCTAGTTCAGTCAATGCCGTTGGACTGCGAAACAGTGCAAAATACCGGCTGCCAACAGTGGCTACTCGATTTTTTTGCGCATCAAAATAGCTCTGACTAATAGTATCGCCGGGAAATTGATTCCCCCAACGTCCCCAGGCAAAAGGTGTGGGTGTTTGAACGGGTTGCACAACAGGAACGGGTTGAACAACAGGAACGGGTTGATCGTCTTGTTTGGGCGCTGCATCCATGTGAACAGCTACATCGGTAGCCTTTATTTCTGCGGCGGTGATGCGTCCCGAAGTGGCCGGGACAGATTCTAACGACGGCTCTTTCTTATCACTCGCTTTAGATAGAATTGTCGAATCTAGCGGTATAATTTTCTCTTTTTCTTTGAGTCCATTAAATTCCAGCATAACACTGCCCATCGCTTCAGACAGTAGCGTTGCACCAGCGCAAGCACCCAAACTATTGGCGGCGCACTGTGCAGTCAGCGGGGAAATCGCAATAGCACCCGAATAGACCCCAGCCCACATTTTTTCTGACTCGGCACGCACCACAAAATCTGTGCCTAATACACCAATCGCGGTAATCGGCGTGTTTAAACGAAACCGGTCATGAGCCGCCTCGGTGGCTTTTCCGGAAATACTGCGAACGACCCCCGCTTCGAGATTGAAGCGGATGGCGCTGTTTTCGGGATTAAGCTTATCATAATGGTAAAGCTCAATGCTCAAGCGACTATTGGGGCGCAGACTAACCGTACCATCATCGATAAAACGCAAATGCACATGGCCGCCAGCAGAGGTTTCTAGGGTTTCATTCACATAAACCGAGTCTCCGCGTTTAAGTAAACGAGCTTCGCCCTGTTTGTTATGAGACCACGCCTGACCAATCACTAAGGTTACGCTACCAGCCTGATCTGAACTGCCCTGTGCACTGGCGCTCAAGGCTAGTAAAACGGCGACCGCACTAACCCACCGTTTTTTATTGATCCGGAATCCGGTAAAGCGTTTCGCCTTTATTGAACCATTCATATTTTTCTCATCGGAACTGCTATTTCTATGTGCGTATTATCACCTAAAGCCAATTTGTGCGCTGTGTCTGGAATCACAACTGTAAGATAAATAACCGGCTTGTACTAGATAGCTTTCTTACATCCCTGCAGGTTACAAAATGACGACTTATATTCAGTCAGTTCTGTATTTACCCCAAAATTTAGATAACGGCTTATTTTATCCGCCCAAATAAATTTCACTCCCTCATCTTGCCTTCAGATAATAAATGGGGGGAAATCATTTAGCCGCCAGGCTTAATTTTTTAGTAAACCGCAAAAATATTTTTTACAGTGTTTAAAAACAGAGGTCCGGCAGGGCTTTCAATGTCATTTCCTTGCCGTAACATTTAGGCATGGCACTAAAACTTTTAGGTATCGCCTTAAAACATTTTCTGCCTCAAATAAATTTCCAGAAAATTCACAAAAACCGTTTAGCAATGCGTGGGGAAAATCACTAAGAATCATTGGTTAGTTGGCGTTTAAGGGCTAATGAATTAGCCCTTGCAGATGATTAACTTATTTCATGGATATTCTTTTAGTTAAATCACACTGAGCATCGGTACGTCGGCTTTCCATTAGGAAAATGTGGTGATCAGGCGGCGAGTATCTTATAATTAAACCCAGTCACATCGGGACAGTCTTACCCTGTCTACTATCGCTAATTAAAGGAATCGCTCGTTTCTGATTTAATCTATCATGCCGGTTGACCCTATACTGCTTAGGCAGTTTGACCTTTTCAAACCCGTCCCGGTCGAGATTATTCGTCCACTCAGTCAGCACGCGCAACTGGTGGAAGTTCCTCGACGTAAAGTGGTTATGGAAAAAAATCAACACGCACACTCGCTAGGTTTGTTGCTGGACGGGCGACTGCAAGGGGTTGATATGACGCTTGATGGCCGTGAGGCTGGGCTTTATTTTGTTGAGCCTGGCGATTTTTTTGGTGAACTTGCCGTTGTTGACCAATTACCTACCCACGAATTTGTGATTTCTTTAGCACCGTCCCGGTTTGTTACAATGCCAGCCCCTGTCATTTTGCAGCTAATCAACGAGGTTCCGCAGGTAGCTGCAATTATAAACGCCCGACTGGCCCGACGTTTACGCGAGGCGCTGGTACAACGAACCCTGCTGACCATGTCCTCACCACTACAGCGCGTCTGTGCGCAACTGATTCAGCTGACGATAAAAACAGCTAACGGTGATCAAATCATAGCGCTGGCGCCTACCCACCAGGAGATTGCGATCATGATCAATGTTACCCGAGAAACTGTCACCCGAGTCTTTCAAAAACTACAAACTCATGGGGTTATTATCCGCAATGGCACTGCTTTGCAGATTAATGATCTGCAATATTTGAGTCATGTTGCCAGCGGAGAGCAGCAGGAATAGCCGTCAATCACCGCCGCAGGCAAAACAATTATCGCGTCGATATTTTTTATTTGCGATAATGAAGCCAAGTTACCCTTAAATTTATCTTTCTTTGATTTTGAATCTGACCCTAGCCTCTTTTTTAAACCTGTTTTTCAGCGTACAAAAACATTACCCTCTGATTCTACAAATGGTCAAACGTGAAGTTATCGGCCGTTACCGGGGTTCATTTCTGGGTTTATTGTGGTCGTTTGTCAATCCTGTGTTAATGCTGGCAATTTATACGTTCGTGTTCGGCTTTGTGTTCAAAGCCCGCTGGGGTCAGGGCGACACCGACAAGTACGAATTTGCCTTAGTGTTGTTTGCCGGACTGATTATCTACAATCTGTTTTCCGAATGTATCGGACGAGCGCCCGGGCTAATTTTGGCCAATATTAATTATGTTAAGAAAGTGGTATTTCCGCTTGAAATCCTGCCTTGGGTAGCGTTAGGCTCGGCGCTGTTTCATAGCGGCATCAGCCTGTGTGTGTTGCTGCTTTTTTTGCCTCTGATCGGCCATGATTTTTTCTGGACCATGCTGTATCTGCCCGTTGTATTGCTGCCATTTTTACTGCTGATTATGGGCTTGTCCTGGCTGCTGGCCTCGATCGGGGTTTTTATCCGTGATGTTGGGCAACTGATAGGCATGGCACTCACCGTGCTGATGTTTATGAGTCCAATCTTTTATCCGTTAAGTGCACTGCCGGAAACCATCCAGCCTTACTTGTTATTGAATCCGCTGACTTTTGTTGTTGAACAAGTACGCAATATTTTGTTATGGGGTTTACCACCCGACTGGAACGGTCTAGCTATTTACAGCCTAGTATCGCTGCTGGTTGCCTGGCTGGGGTTACTATTTTTTGCCAAAACCCGGAAGGGCTTTGCTGATGTGCTTTAAATCAATGCCGTTGCAATTAACTTAAACATTTGCAGGCTCAATGAGACTCTCCGAATCAACACGCACCGTTATTCAAGAGACCGTCCAAGAAGTTTTTGGCTTTGAGGCCACGGTAAAACTTTTTGGTTCACGGATAAATGATGACACACGGGGCGGAGATATTGATTTGCTGGTTGAACTGCCTTCGGTTACAACAGAACTTGAGCGTAAAACCCTACAGCTTATTGCCAGACTGCAATTGCGCATCGGCGACCAGCCCATTGATGTGCTAGTGCTTGATCCGTCAACACGTAGACAAGCCATACACGAACATGCCGCTATGACCGGAATAAACTTATGAACTCGGCGTTAAATTTGCTGGTAGTTCGTTTTTTGGATACCTTAGAAATAGTTGCCAAAGAAGGCAAACATCTATCTTATAGCTGGAACCGCCTATTCGCTCAAGCCATTGATGTCGAGTGGGTAAAAAGCTTAGAGGTACATCCTGATCGCGCCGAGCAACTCGACGCCTTTGTATCCCGGTTTGGCAGAATGCAGAATACAACAGCAGATAAATTATTGCCCCGCTGGCTGCTGGCACTCGCTGAACGCCCCGGCAGTCAAATCGAAACGCTGAATCGAGCTGAGCGACTGGGCGTACTGACCAGCACCGAAAAATGGCTGGAAGCGCGCAATTTGCGTAATCGCCTAGTGCATGAATACATAACCGATCCGGCAAAATTTGCCGAGGACTTGGCCTTAGCAAAGGAATACAGCGTAATGCTAGTGGAAACATTTAATCATTTACGTCTGGATGCACTGACGCGCATGGGGCATAAAAAGGAAAGTCTGCCAGAAGAATTGCCTATGATGATCCCTCTGTTTTTTGAGTAACGAAATGCGCCTAACCAAACCTCAAACAGACACCATTCTCCAAACTGTTTCCCGCTGGGCAGGAACGGAAGCTACGGTGTATTTATTTGGTTCCAGGCTTAACGATCAAGCAAAAGGCGGCGATATAGATTTGTTTATCGAAGCTAAGGTCCCGTTATCGCTACTACTGCGTGCGCAAATAAAAATGGAACTGGAGGCTCAGCTGGGCTTACCCGTTGATATTGTTTCAAAAGCCTTCGAGGCAGAGCCGACAGCGTTTCAAATGATCGCTCGATCGCACGCGATCCCATTGGAGGGCTAATGGCATTATCCCTGCTCGACTCAGAAAAACAGCACCTTGCCGAACTTTTAGTGGCGATACAGCGTTGCGTTTACTCTCCATTACAAAACCAAGTTGATGAAAACGGAATGACCAAATAAATGCGACTCACTTCTACGCAAATAGACATAATTCGCAAAGCAATCAGCGAAAACTTTGGTCAGGATGTATTAATCTGGCTGTTCGGTTCACGCGTGGATGATTCCAGACGTGGTGGCGATGTTGATCTGTATATCGAAACGTCACATCGAGATACCCTAATGCCGACACTACGTTGCAAAATTGCGCTTGAGGATAATCTGGATTTGTCGGTTGACTTGCTAGTGAAAGAACCAGGCCAAGACAAACCTATTTACCATTTAGCAAAGGCTAAAGGCATTGCATTATGACCGAACATTTACACTTAATTGCCAGGAAACTCACCTATTTAAATCGAATGAGCAATTATTTAAATTACTCAGCACAACGTGCTCAAGGTATTTTACCCAGTGTAAATTGGCAGGCATTAAGTCTTGAGCAACACGAAACACTCGCTGCTTTTCGTGTTCGTTTTAGCGAATTTCAAGAGCATCTCGGTAAAGCAATGCGAGCCATTGCTATCGAAGAGGAAGTGAAGGTGGATCATTTTGGCTCAGTACTCGCGTTTATGGAAAAACTAGGGATCATCGAATCGACCGAACGCTGGAAACTTATCCGTGAATTAAGAAACGCAGTTAATCACGAATACGAAGAAGATGAGAACAAACTCACGCAATTTTTTGTGGAAACGCTCAAAGCCACGCCAGAATTGTTTGAATATTTTCAACGATTACTCAAGTTTTGCGCAGATAATTATGGAGTAAAACCAAAATAATTATCGTCACATAAATATTTACGTTTTATAGGAAACTGAAATGCTGCAAAGTTACCAAGCTATATACAATCATGGTCATCTAACCTGGTTGACCGATAAGCCATCTGTAGAAGAAGCTCATGTCATTGTTACTTTATTACCCGTTGAAGAAGCTCTGATGCCAAAAGCAAAGCGCCAACCATCTCGGCGTATCGCCGGGCAAGGTAAAATTCTAGGCGATATTATTGCGCCGGCAGCTCCTATTGAGGATTGGAACGAATTAGCATGATTTTATTAGATACCCATATCTGGATCCATTGGATCTTGCTCGGCCGTGGTGCATTAAAACCGTCTATTGCATCTGCTATAGAGGATGCTGACAGAGTTGTAATTTCTGCCATATCCTGCTTTGAAGTTACTTTATTGGTCAAAGGTCGAAAACTGGAACTGCCTTTACCGACAGATGAGTGGATAAAAGAAGCGTTGGAACAATCCGCCATTGAGTGTTTACCTATTACTTGTTCAATTGCTCAACGATCGGTGAAGTTAACCGATATTCATCGCGACCCGGCTGATCGGATCATCATCGCGACAACATTGGAGCATGGCGCTCAAGTAGCAAGTTATGATGCGACATTTCCAAACTACCCGGAACTTTCCGGTTATTTGTTGACAGGATTATAAGCATGCCGGCCATTCGCGTTCAAAATCTAAGCAAATGTTATCAGCTTTATGCCCAGCCGCATGATCGTCTAAAGCAGTTTTTGTGGCGCGGCAGGCGGCAGTATTTTCGTGAGTTTTGGGCGTTGCGCGATGTCAGCTTTGAGGTTGGCAAAGGCGAGGTACTGGGCATTATCGGTCGCAATGGCGCCGGCAAATCAACCTTATTACAATTACTTTGCGGCACTTTGACTCCCACCTCCGGCGAAGTCACGGTACAGGGTCGAGTCGCGGCGCTGCTGGAACTGGGCGCGGGATTTAATCCTGAATTTTCCGGTCGTGAAAATGTGTTTATGAGTGCCGCTATTATGGGCCTTAGTCAAAAGGAAATTGAGGATCGCTATGAGGAGATAGTTGATTTTTCCGGTATCCGTGATTTTATAGATCAGCCGGTCAAAACCTATTCCAGCGGCATGTATGTGCGCTTGGCGTTTTCGGTAGCAACCAGCGTCGACCCGGATATTCTGGTGGTAGATGAGGCTTTGTCAGTGGGTGATGGTGAGTTTGCCCGCAAATCGTTTGATCGTATCCGCAGCATGAAAGAGGCGGGCAAGACTATTTTGTTCTGTTCGCATTCTTTGTATCAGGTAGAAGCTTTTTGTGACACAGCAATTTGGCTGAATGAAGGCAAAATAGAACAGATAGGCACCCCAGCTCAAGCGGTTGTAGCTTACAATAATTATGTTAGTCATAACGAAGCGAACGCAAGTAATATACCAAATTTTAGTGCCGATATTTTATCGACGGCAGCACCCAAAGGTACTGCTAAAATTATCAGCGTTTCAGCTAGTTGTGATGGGTATAAGGGTAAAGAGTTATTGGTACGATCTAGATTTAGTCAGCTTTATATTGAACTAAATTATGCTTTTGACCCTAGTTTGCCCTGTCCCAGCGTAGCCGTTCTTATCAGCGATTTAGATGAGCGTAAAATTACGAGTGCCGGCACTGCAAACGAACATTTAGTTTTGACACCTACTAGTGAGGGTGTTGGTCAAATATCTTTGAAATATGAAAATTTTTCTTTGCTAAAAGGACAATATTGGCTCTATGCTTTCCTTATGTGTGAAAAAGGCATCCATATCTATGAAATGGCAGGGATGTTTGCAAAATTGATTGTTGTACAAGATGACTTAGAGATGGGAGTTGTATCTTTACCTCATACTTGGTGTGACCATCATTAAAAACTATAACGGCTATTAATTCACATGAATTGCGAAAACAAACTCACCTCACCTTTTTTTAGCTGGCTAGATCAATTTATTAGCCAGCCACCTGAACTGCATGAACATTATAGTGCGGCCGATTTTTCAGAATTCATGCGCAAAGAAACTTATCTTTTTTCGCCAAGATATGCCAAAAAATATGTCATCATTCACGGTCAAGATAGACTCCTACAGGCAGTCGCACATAGTGGAGTCATATTAACTCCAGTACATTATGGGAGTTTTTTTCTATCAGGAGGCGCAGTAGTACAACAACTAAAACTACCCTATACGGCCATTGTAACTGGACGCAATATAATGCCTACCGAAGAACAAAAATTATTTTGGAATGGTGTTCACCTACGTAGCAGTAAATTGTATCAGCAACCTCTGCTCTATACCGGCACTGCTTCGCCGCAGAGTATTTTAAAATATCTTAGTAAACGTGGTAACTTATTAGGCGTAATGTTAGACGTACGCGAGCAAGGACAAAAACCCAAAGAATATGTTTTTAATTTCTTTGGCAACCAAATTTATTTAAATACTGGACCTGCACGTCTTGCCTTTTTAGCCAATGTTCCAATTATACCCATGACTATCCAGTTTGATTCTTTAGCCCGTCGCCATCATCTTTATTTTAGCGAACCGGTATTACCTTGCAAGGATCATTTTCAGGTTACTCAGCAAGTATTATCAGCAATTGAGTGCTCTATTGCCGAACAACCTGAACAATGGTTTTTCGATATGCCGAACATATTTTCATTTCCACATGACCCAAACGTCACATGAGTCTAAATAACTTACTAAACATTGCTGAATTTACTCCAAAATCATTACAAGGATCTAATGCTTGGATAGGTCATTTGCCCTTTGCTGCTTGGGTGATTAAAGAAGTCATGCCTAAAGTATTTGTTGAATTGGGCACCTATACTGGAAACTCTTATTTCTCGTTCTGCCAAGCGGTTACTGAAAATGGCTTATCAACCAAATGCTATGCAGTTGATACCTGGCAGGGCGATGAGCACTCAGGCCATTATAATGATGATATCTTCAATCAAGTCAATGCCTATCATCAAGCGCATTATGCGGGATTTTCCAATTTATTGCGTATGACTTTTGATGAGGCGGCCGACTATTTTTCAGATGCATCAATAGATTTGCTACATATTGATGGCCTGCATACCTATGAAGCCGTTGCTCATGATTTTAAAACATGGTTACCAAAATTAGCACCCGGTGCGATTGTGATGCTCCATGACACCAATGTTCATGAGCGTAATTTTGGCGTATGGAAGCTTTGGGAAGAGCTACAAGCTAGCTATCCGAATCACTTGGAATTTATACATTCTCATGGTTTAGGTGTATTGCAGATAAAAGACACTTCAAATACCAATAACCTATCTTGGTTACAACCAAATACACTAGAACAGAAACAATTTATTAACTATTTCAATGCATTAGGATCTCGGCAATTAGAGCGTTTTGATTTAAGCTTGGTTAAATCGCAAATCGACGAACAGAGTAGGCAACTTACCAGCACTGATCTAATAATCAGCGCACAGGCTACGCAAATCGATACACAGGCTACGCAAATCGATGCACAGGCTACGCAAATCGATGCACAGGCTACGCAAATCGATGCACAGGCGATGCAAATCGAAAATGTTATTGCTGAACGGGATGCTGCTTTTAAGCAAATTACGAGTTTGGATCAAGTTATTGTCGAACGAGATATAAAAATAGGTCAGCTAATTTCTTCGAATTCATGGCGCTTAACCAAGCCGATACGATTCTTTGGTCGAGTATTGAGAGGTGAGTTTAAAACAGATATTACACCAATTGTATCCGCAATAGGTCAAATACGTGCGACTCGTTATATTTTTTATATAATTAAAGGTGACTTTGTTAGTTTAACCAAGCGAATTAGGTTGCGTAAACAAATGCTTGCGGCAAGCAAAAAAGACAGGGCTATAGCTAACATTATTACCGACACTGCGGGGATCTCTGGTCAAATGTGTTGGGGTATTATGACAACACCTCATACATTATTTATAGCCTATCTAATTGCAGACCGTTTGAGAGTGCATGGTTGGAAGGTTGAAATATTTACTGAAGCACCACAAAATTTTCAAAGTGACTACTATGTAGTGATATGTCCGCAGATGTTCAAAAAGCTTCCTCCAGGGGAAAAGCGCGTAGCTTTTCAAATGGAGCAGTCGGTTAGTTCGCGCTGGTTTACCGATAGTTATCTTGAAATGCTAAATAATTCATTATCAGTATTAGAATATTCTCTTGTAAATATTGAATTTATGGCAACTAAAGGAGTTGCTTTTCCCCATGTACACTATCTTCCTGTTGGTGCAGCAACCAAATATGGTGATAAAACTAACAGCATTGAGAAAACGTACGATATTTTATTTTATGGAGATAGCCTTTCTTCTCTTCGCCGCAGAGAAATGTTAGATGCATTAAGCCAATATTTCTCTGTACGAGTAGTAAATGAAGTTTTTGGTAATGAAATCGAAGAGCTTATAAAACAAGCGCGTTTAGTAATTAATTTGCATTATTATGAGAACGCCTTGCTAGAGATGCCCCGTATTCAAGAGTGCTTGTCATTAGGTGTACCCGTTGTATCTGAATCAACTCAGGATCAAAATGATTATCCTGAGTTGGCAGGTGTAGTCCATTTTTTTGAACAGGGATCAATCCCTGCAATGCTAAGCAAAATGAAAGAAGTTCTGGAAAGCCCAATTTCGCCAGAGAAGATTGCTGCATCTGTGAAGCTAAGCGAGCAACGTTTTGGATTTATGTTTGACCGTTTCTTGGTTGCACTTGGGTTCTTACCTGCTTCCTATATCAAACAATTAAGTTTAATGCTCCCAAGTAATGTTAATAGAATAGCACTCTCTTTACCAGAAACGATTGGACGTAGACGCGCTTTCGAGTTGGAGAGACCAGCAGACTGCAATATCTTTGATGGAATTCGTCGAAATCCTGGATGGGTTGGTTGTGGTCTTAGTTATGTAGCTCTTACTGAATTTGCTATAAAACAAGGATTGAATAGCCTTACAGTTATGGAAGATGACGTTATATTGCCACCTGATTTTGAGCCTAAAATGGCTATTATCAACGAATTTTTGGATGCTAGACCCGCTCAATGCGATGTGTTCGCAGGGATAATTGCATCGCTACACTCTGATGTAAAAATCGTTTCGGTAGATGTCTTTAAGGGTATCACTTTTGTCACTATTAACAAAATGACAAGTATGGTATTCAATATTTACAGTGAAAAAGTATTACATCTTTTGGCATCCTGGGATCCTGAGAATTTAGATGATAAATTTAATACGATTGATCGGTTTTTGGAGAGACAGTCGGATCTCCGCGTAGTTGTGACATTACCATTTTTTGTAGGGCATCGGGAAGAGGCTCATTCGACCTTATGGGGATTTCAAAATAATCAATACAATGATATGATCAACGAAAGCGAAATCTCGTTAGGAAATATGGTCGTTTCATTTCTTGATAGTCGAATCACTAAAGGTGACTAAATCATGACTATTCGCACTCCAATAAATTTTTCAGAATATTTAACGCTATGTTTAAAAAAAAATTCTCGAAGCTAGCCAAGATTTCTCTCCCGTTCGTGCTTGACGACAAGCCTAAAATTTCACTATTATTTCAGTCTGCTGGATATTTCTACTCGCCGATAGCTGTATCTGTGTCCGCGAGCAAAAAATATGACAATAAGTCAACGAAATGCCAAGTATTGATTTGAACATACCCTATCAATCGATCTTGCTGCAGAACCTCAAAATCCATACCGAATCGTCACACATCTTAAAAGTTGGTACCGATGTCAACTATCTATTCTTTGAGGTACTGCCACGCCTGAAAAAAAGCGTATTGGTGCATATTTATGATATCTTCCTGCCCGACGAATACCCAAAGACCTGGGTGATTCACCAGGGACGAAACTGGAACAAACAGTACCTGCTAAGTGCATTTCTGCAGTTCAATGCCGACTGGAAAATGATATGGGCTGCATATTTTATGGATAGCCGACACACCGTAGCGGTTCAGAACACATTCCCTCGCTACCCAAAACTCGGAGGTGATGTCAGCTTCTGGATAGAACGTATCTAAGACGTCCTATGCAACCGATTGCTAGCCGTGTTTCAGTCATCATCGTCAACTGGAACGGTGAGCAGTTTTTGGAACAATGTCTCAGCGCCTTGCTGGCCCAAACTGTCAAAGCGCACGAAATTATTCTAGTCGATAACGCCAGTTCCGATGCCTCGCTGGAGATTGCTCGGCGGTTTGCTACGGTGCGCTTGCTTGAACTGGATCAAAATACCGGTTTCGCCCAGGGCAATAACCTGGCGCTCAAAGCTGTTGATGTAGGCTCTGAATGGATTGCGTTACTGAATCCCGATGCTTTTGCTGAACCGCGCTGGCTGGAAATGCTGTTGGCGGCGGCAAAAGCCCAGCCGGAATTTTCTGTGTTCGGCAGCAAACTGGTCAACGCGACTGATCCGACTTTATTGGACGGGACTGGTGATGCTTATCATCTGAGTGGTCTGGTTTGGCGTATGGGTCATCGCGCACCGGTGCCAACGTCTGTCGAGCAGTCTTGCGAGATATTTTCGCCTTGTGCTGCTGCGGCGATGTATCGGCGTAGTGCTGTGCTTGAGATGGGAGGATTTGATGAGGATTATTTTTGTTATGTCGAGGATGTGGATCTGGGCTTTCGTTTGCGGCTAGCCGGCTATCGCTGCCTTTATGTGCCGACATCGATAGTGCATCATGTCGGCTCAGGCACCACTGGCGGCCAGCACAGTGATTTTTGTGTCTACCATGGACACCGCAATCTGGTGTGGACTTTTGTCAAAAACATGCCGGGGATTTTATTTTGGCTGTTGCTGCCGGTGCATGTGCTGTTAAATCTGGTCAGCATCGTTTACTTTGCTAGACACGGGCAAAGCAAGGTGATCTTGGCTGCAAAATGGGATGCGCTGAAAGGCCTTCCAAACATGTGGCGAAAACGCCAACAACTTCAGGCCCAGCGCCGCGTTTCGCCTAGGGCTATCTGGGCGGTTTTAAATAAAAAATTCTGGCCAAGATAAACCCAGCCTGACTATTTTTCCAGCCAAGCGTTAACTTCCCGCAAATTTTCTTCCGCTATCGAACCTAGCGCATGCATAAACCGGATGCGGTTTTTAATATAACTGTACTTGGCTTGGGCAAAATCTTTTTTGACCGAAAACTCATCCTGTTGTGCCTTGATGACTTCACTGATGGTGACTACACCATAATGATAACCATGTTCCATCGCTTCGCGTGATTTACTGGCAGAAGTCAAGGCTTTTTGCGAGGCTTTGATATTGCGCGCATTGGCATTGGCGGTCAGAAAAGCATCGCTGGTTTCCTTGATGATGGCGCGAATTGTCGCTTCATTATCATTTTTACTCAGCTGTAACCGATGATTGGCTTCAAACATTTGATGGGTGGTTGTGCCACCTGAAAACAATGGCACGTTGACATTGATCGCCGCCGTTTGAACTTGAAAAGGCAAGGCCTGGGAACTTTGATAACCAGTGTTAGTATCGTAATAGTTAAGCTGCAACTCGGCGACCGGCAAATGTTTGGATTGCTGTGCCGTGACATTATTTTCTGCCGCCAGTATCGCAATTTGTTTGGCTGAAATCGCAGGATTTTGACTCTGTGCCATGTCTATCCATTGCTGAAGATTGCCTTGTATTTCCTGATAATCAACAGCCTCTCTGAGCTTTTTGAGTGCAACCGGCGATACACCGGTTAATTCTCTAAGACTATCCTGAGCGGTAATGCGTCTACTTTCTGCCAAAATTTCATTGGCGATAATCTGGTCCAGCCGTGCTTCTACTGCATAAAGATCGGTAATTTTTAATAATTGCTTGGCATATTGTTTTTGTATTTGTTCCAGCTGTCTTTGTGCGGCCTGTTTTTCTGTTTTGGCAAAGCTAACTTGATCTTCTGCTTCTAATACCGTGAAATATTTATCTACCACGCTGAACATTAATTGATTATGCGCTTCAATAGCTTCTTCGGCGTACTGGTCTTCTATTTTGGAGGCTTGTCGCCATGCCCAAAATTTGGCAAAGTCAAACAGGGTTTGATTCAGCGATACAGAGTAGCGGGTACCCGGATAATTGCTGATTCTATCAACCCCTGAGGGTAAATTCTGATTGTACCTGTTACCAGACCAGTTGGCGCTGGCGTTAATTTGCGGCAACATCTGCCCCAAGGCTTGACCTTTTTGTGCGGAACCAATGCCAACCTTTTCTTCTGCGCTTTTTGACTGCGGATCAGCTTGTAGCGCTTGTTGGTAAACGCTCATTAGATCGTCAGCTACGGCTGACGAACTGATGGTAATCATCAGCAGCGTGAGCCATGTGTTTTTGAATAAAGTAGTCATCACAATTAATCTTCTATGAAGGAGCGGGCAAAGAAATTGGTCGCAGGTTGTGCCATATATTCAAACAAGGTTCTTTCTCCTGTATTAATCAAAACTTCTGCTGGCATACCTGGCAATAACTGCATATTACCCAGTTCTTTACGGCTTTCTAGATCTTTACGACTTTCTGGGTTGAGTTCGACCCGGGCTAGATAATAGGAATTGCCTCGTTCATCGGTCAAGCGATCCGCTGACAAATCGATAACCTTGCCATCCATTTTTGGGGTTTTTGACTGCTTAAATGCACTAAAGCGAACTTCTGCTTGTAAGCCAATGGCAACGCGATCAATGTCCATTGGTGAAACCTGGGCTTCTATAATCAACTCGGCATCCTGGGGAACAATGTCCAAAATAGGCCGTCCGGGAGCAATTACGCTATTTTCATTATGCACAGCCAAACTCAGCACCATACCACTAGCTGGCGCCTTGATTACCACGCGGTTAAGTTTATCCTGGTTGGCTGCCACGCGTTCCGCTGCATCATTGAGCAGCGCTTGGGCTTCGCTAAGTTTACCGGTAACGTCTTCCTGAAACTGTTTTTGCACTTGTAAAATTTGTAAACGGGTTTCGCTGATCAACATCTGACTGCTTGCAATTTCGGCGTTGACTTGGGCAATTTCACCGAGTTGTAAAGCATGATTACGCTCTAACTCGCGCAGACGTTGTTTGTCGGCAAAACCTTCCGCTAACAGTTCTTTCAGGTCATGAATTTCTTCAGCGTAAGATGCTATTAGTTGTTTTTTACTGTCTACTTGACCATGCAAACCTTGTATCTTGCTGGAAATTTGACTGATACGCTCATTCAGCACGGCGATTTGACCGTCATGAGAATTTATTCTGGACTTGAAAATATTATTTTCAGCGGCCTTGGCTTCTATGATTCTGGAATCGGTATTATTGTCTAACAGCTTCGGATAATCGACTTTTTTAAGCTGATCTCTTTCGGCGCGCAACCTAGCCACCTGTGCTGCAAGGGTGATATTTTGAGCTCGCGCTATTTCCATCTGCGCTTTGATTTGCGCGTCATCTAGCATCAGTAAGGGCTGGCCTTCGGTTACCAAATCACCGTCTTTAACCAGTATTTTGGCAACTATGCCACCATCCAGATGTTGCACGGTTTTTTTGTAGGATTTTACTACGACCACACCAGGTGCCAGAGCTGAACTGTCCATAGGCGCAAACGCTGCCCAAACCCCAAAAACACCAAAACTGGCAAACACGATGGCTGCACCAATATTACGGATACCACGATCATTGGTTTGCAAAGCGGCTGGGATAGTTTTATTCAATGCGGATTTTTCAATCATAGTCATCAGTTTTTGCGTGAGATACCCGGTCCTTTAGGTCGGGGAGGGATAGCGCGTCAGCGTTAGCCGACCCAACTCATGCAGCTCCTATTGCGTTTGCTATCTTTAAAAAATTAGGTGCTTGTCTTTCCAAGCGGTCAACCCGTGAGGGTATCCCCGTAAGGGGCTAGTAACGCTGCGGTTTCCCGCAATCTCCCTTCGACAATGATT
>CANNNV010000033.1 GCA_947506155.1 Methylococcaceae bacterium | reverse complement strand
TGGTTTCAGGCAGCAGTAACAGTAGGTATTAGTTGGTGTGCAACTCTTTTAGATGATTGCACCTGTCGGTTGAAACTGCTCAACCAGGACTCCAGTTGCAGGTTGAAAAACCTATCAACGGAGAGCGAATTACTTAATGCGTACATTTGTGTATAAAATTAAGAGCAGGCAAAAGGTGAAGGCGAATGCTTTTCGCTCTTCGCCTTTTTTATTCTTCTTTTAAATCATCGCGCAAGGTTTTAAACAGCAACTGCAACAGATCTTTTGCGCCGTCTGCAGCGGGTTTGGCAGCAGTGCTGCTTTGTTCTATCGCATTGGCCAGGGCCACCGTCACCTTTGTTTCTTCGCCGTCCTGCTTTACGGTTAACAAATAAGTGGCCGCATCATCGCTTAAAAATGACGTCATTTTTGCAAAAAAACCGGTTTTGTCTGCGGTATCGCGGGTCACATAATAAAGCCCCTGGTCGCGTTCATGATCGGTTATTTTTAGATCGCTTTGCCTTAATGCACGATTCAGTGTATTCCAGGCATCGCCGAAAGATTGTTTAATGTTGAGTTGCTCAGCACTGTTTTGGTAAACATCCGAACCTAAGCCAGTATGGCTTTTTTTCTTCGGGATTGAACTGTCATCAACGGCTCGCTGTTCACGAGTTGGGCTGCCATTAGTGACGATGGGTGGACGTTCAAGATTTTCGGTACTGCGATAACGCGTATCCGGTCCTGTTCCGCAAGAAACTAAAGAAATAATCAGTAACACACTTTTAACAATGACACGCATATTATTCACAAAAAAAACGACGATGGTTTAATACAGGAAAAGCACTACGCACTTTTTCCAAACGTTCTAAATCTATTTCAGCGGAGACAAAGCCTCCGCCTGTTTTATAGCAATCTAGCACTACACCCCAAGGATCGATAACCATGCTGTGTCCAAAAGTTTTACGTCCATTAAGATGAAAACCACCTTGGTTTGGCGCAATCACATAACACAGGTTTTCCACCGCCCGCGCTCTCAGCAATAATTCCCAGTGCGCTGCACCGGTTTCTGCAGTAAAGGCCGAAGGTATGACCAGTATTTCCATATCCATCTTACGGAAAAATTCGGGAAAGCGTAGATCATAACAAACAGCGACACCCAGTCTGCCAAAAGGCGTGTCAATGACCAGCGCTTCAGTGCCGGGTTCAATGGAATCGGATTCTCGATAAACATCATTACTGCCGGGCACATTGACATCAAACAAATGTATTTTATCGTAGCGTGCAACCCGTTCGCCCTGGTCGTTATAAATAAGACAAGTCGCCCGCACTTTATTGCTGTCGTTGCCGACTATTGGAATAGTGCCGCCTATTACCCAGATTCCGTGTTTTTTAGCAACCGAGGCTAAAAAACTCTGGATAGGGCCAACGCCATCGACTTCTTTGGCGTTGATTTTGTCTTGTTCATGAACGCCCATCAGGGCAAAGTTTTCTGGTAAAGCTACTAGCTTAGCGCCGGCCTTGACCGCTTCTGCGATCAATTTGTCGGCTTCCAGTAAATTGGCGCTGACATGGGGGCTTGATGCCATTTGTATGGCTGCACATCTATTCATTTAATTTCTCTTTAGTTTCTTCTTGTTCTAGCCATGGAAAGCCAGTAATACCATGCCAGGTTTTCTGTAACAAGCCACCGTTTTTAGACATCGAAATGATTTCTGCATTGTTCCAGCCACCTTTTACTAGGTACTGAGCGCCAAAAAAAAATCCCTCCTGATCTTTACCGGTCAACGAGCGTCCAAGCACATCGGCTATTTTTCCCATAATTGTACCAGCAATAGGCACTGCGTCTGCACTTTTAGGCGTGACATTGATAATGTGATTAACCGTTTGACCAACAAGGTCGGCATCGCCATTAATAGTGATTTTTGCCGGAATCGCATCAATCACTAGATCATGCGTCGCGGCTATGCCATTTAGTACATCAAAATGTCCTTTGATACTGTTAAATGATAAACCCTCTTTATAAACATCACTAAAATCCAGCTGTGCGCGTTTGATCCACTGCTCCATCGCTAGTATGCCAAGAATTCTGCCGACCCCCGGTTCTATACTTAAGATACGCCCATTTTTTAAATTAACATCCACCCGTCCTTTCAGTGTCGCTAGTGAAAACTGGTACGGCGCGGCAGTCCAGTTAACCCTAAAATCAATAGCGGCAGAGGTTTCGGTAAAATCTTTGGTAATACCTAATTGATTAAGCAGTTGACCGGCACGAGGTATTTCGAGATGGCCTTGGGCGTGTGTTCCGCTAGCCTGCCAGTCGCCCGATAATGCAAACTTTTGATTTTGCCCGGTTAGTTCCATGTGCTTAAAACGCATGCCGCCGGGTATCCGCTCGGTTTCTACGGCTAATCGACCTAAATCAAGCGATTGCCACCGTGTTTTCTGGCTGGTGATAGAAAATAAAGGCATGGTGGCTGGGGCCAACTTTAGTTCCGGTTCTGTGGCTGGTACTACGTTGGTATTTTCCGTGTCGGGCTGTTTTAACGCGGAAAGATCCAAGGTGGCCAAGTCCAGACTGATTTTTTCAGTACCCTTAGATGTAACAGGAATACGCAAGGTTCCTGCTGCGAATTCGCTATTGATAGCGCCAGTCCAATAACTGCCTTCTAGTTTTAATGTTAAATCAAAAGGGCCTAGTAGGGTGTTTTTCCACTGCGCCTGTTGACTATGAATGTTTATTTTCCGGATGTTAGTTTCGGTGTTCTCGTTGCTTTTTTGGGAAGGCAATTTTAGCCAGTCTTGGAGATTGAGTGGGCTCTGGTCGAGTTCTATTATCAGCCCCGCTTCTTGTTGCTGCGCAACTTCGCCTGTGCCGATCAGCACATGCCCTGAATGCAGGCGATGTTGTGCCAGATTTAATTGCAGCGCAGCTTTTAATTGATTGTTGTAGTTGAGGGTGATCGGTAAAGTTTTCTGATCATTCAGCTTAAAGTTTAGCGATAAGGGTTTTTTCTGCGACTTAGGTTTAGCTAATAAACCTGGTAAATCCAGTGCGACTCCGAGCAGGTCAGAGTGCAGTTCAATTTCCGATGGACTGCCAGGGTAGGGTAATCCGAGTTTCAATTGATAAGTCATTGCGCCATTGGCCAATTCCCAACCGGGCATTTTGAATTTTTTTTGTAAATCCTCAATGTCGGCACTTCCTGCGATCTCAACAAAGGTCTGTTCTTGATCGGCCTTGTTGATGTTAACGTTGATATTTCGTCCTAAAGTCATAGCCTTTAGCTTATCAGTGTAAACACCTTGCTCGGTAAATTTTAACTCCCCGTCAATTTTTTCTATGTCTAAATCCAGCGCTGCGACATTGAGGCTAGCTTGGTTAAGTTGCACCACCCCGTATACTTTAGGCATAATCCCTTCAGCTAAGGGCAAAACCAAATCCAATGCTACTTGGGTGCTGCCTTGAGGAATAACCGCATCAACCAGAAAACCCACTTGCGAAGTCAGCGGTGAATGCTGTAAAAAACTGAATACCTGAGGTATTTCTCCTTCAAACTCACCTTTGACCGTCAGCAACTTGCTGGTTCCCAGCGCTGGATTGATAACAGTTGCCTGGGTAATAGTGAGGTTGTTACTTTGTCCTTGCTGTATTTCGCAGGTCATCTGTTTTTGCAAAATAGTCACTTTTCCCGCTATATCGCTTAACTCTGGCCAACCCGGGGCATAAAATAAATTTAGCTGATCGATTTCGAGTAAAGCTTCAAATACGCCATCTTTGGCATTAGTTGGAAAAATCCCCAGATTGGCCACATATAACAAATCGCCTTTAGTCACCCGTCCGCCCAGAAAAGCATTATCAAACCAGACTACATCTTCTGGCTTCATGACTTTGGTCGGAAAATAATGCTTCGCCTGGCTGATATCATCACTGACAAATGAACTTTGCAAATCCAAAAAAGGTGGTTCAGCGGTTTTGGGAAGTATCAGTTTCAAGCGGTTTATGCTTTGTAAGCCGTATAGATTTAATTCAAACTTCCGGCTGGAAATAGTCCAGTCGGAGTCTGTTTGGCGCCAGCTTATCGGGCCTTTTAGTTTTTTAATCCTGAAGGGTTCACGAAAAAATTCCGGTGCGATGAGCTGCGCATTGTCAGTCGTCAAACTCAAGCTACCCGCTTTTTCGTTGCCTTGTAGTTGACCACTTACATTATCTATCCCAGGCAGTCCGGCAAACGGAGCGGTACTGAGTCCTGCAAATTTCCCATGAACAGCTAGTGTTTTTTTGTCGAGATCGGCGAACAGGGAAAAATCATCTAGCCTTCCTTTTAACTGCGCCTGAGCCAATTTTTTAATGTGCTGATCGGGCAAGGGGGCGAAAAACTGTGCCAGATCTGCGGCTTCTTGTAAATCCAGTTGCTGAGCAAACAGCGCTATTTTTGTAGACTGCTGTACGCCAACGCTAAATACCGCTGCCGGCCATTTTTTAACACTACCCTTAGAAGCAGTTTCCAGTAAAAACTCGTTTACATCGAGCTGCCAGTGATTACCGGTCCCAATGGCGGCCCAATGAAAGCCGGTTTTTAACTGGCTGATTGAAAAATCCGGCGCCAGTGCTATCTGGTGTATTTGTGCAGCGACATCCATCGACCTCAGTTCTAAGTGTTCCCAGTCGCCCCAGATTTTAAAATCACCAACACCGCTGTTAATAGCTATTTTGTTCTTGGCTTCGGAGTCGAAGCCTGCCGCCAATTCAGATAAATTAATGGCTATGCCGTCGATATAAAACCGGCCCTGTAGCGTTGAAGGCTCAAAAACAGTGCCTTTAAAATCCATCGACACTCTTAAATGATGGCCGATTTTTTTCGGTAACTTAATCAACATATTAAGCCGGTGATGCTCTCCTTTATTATCTAGCGCAAGATCTATCTCATTGAATAACAGCGGTCGACTAGGATTTTTTTCGTCCTGCCAGGTGATTTCACTTTGCAATACTTCGTATTTTCCTCCCTGAAACAGCCATAACGGCTGTCCGTCACCGGCTTTTAAACCGACAATAGCAACACTCCCATCCTGTTTTCGGATGACTGAAATTTTAGCGCCAACCAGGGTTATACGTGCGGATGTCATCAGTTCCCTGCTGATCAGCATATCCAGCAAGTTGATACTCAGGCGAATTTCTTTCAGTTGTACAGCGGGGAGGGCATGAGCAACAATAGACGTCACCGCAATATCCTTTAGCACCAGTTCAGGGCTAAAGCCGCGCATCTTTGCATTTAGTTTGCCTATTATGATCGGCGTACCTAAACGTTCGCTGATATGCTCAGCCAAATCAACTTTGTAGTGCTCTATTCCCGACAATAATAAACGCACACCAGTCAGACTGATTGCTAATGCAATCAAAGACCAGAATACAAGATGCCGCGTAGTTCGCGTAATATGATGGATCACAAAGGCTAAAGGCTACAAAAGCACCACATCATACTGTTCCTGGTTGTATTCAGCTTCAGCCCTGAACTTGATGCGTACACTTAAAAAAACTTCCAGTTCGGCCAGCATATCCGCTTCCTCATCCAGCAGCATTTCCACGACTTCATTCGAGGCCAAAACCAGTATTTTCTGAACCTTGTATTGCCTGACTTCGCGAATGATTTCCCGAAATATTTCCAAGCACATCGATTCAGCCGTCTTCAAAACACCTCGGCCACCACAGGCGCTGCAAGGTTCACAGAGTATATGTTCCAGACTTTCCCTGATCCTTTTACGGGTCATTTCGACCAGGCCGAGTACTGAGACTTCGGTAATATTGGTTTTTGCATGGTCTTTTTGCAAATGTCGCTCCAGCGCCTGTAACACCTGCTTTTTATGCTCTGCACTTTGCATATCGATAAAATCGATAATAATGATGCCGCCGAGGTTGCGCAGCCGTAGCTGTCTGGAAATGGTTTGCGCTGCCTCGAGATTGGTTTTGAAAATAGTCTCTTCTAAGTTTCGACCACCGACATAGCCGCCGGTATTGACGTCAACCGTGGTCATCGATTCGGTTTGATCGAATACCAGATGTCCGCCCGATTTCAAATTGACTTTACGCTCTAAGGCTTTTTGGATTTCATCCTCGACGCTGTAAATATCAAATACCGGGCATTCGCCGGTATAATGCTCGATAACCGGCACAATTTCCGGCGCAAAAATCTGTGCAAACTCAATCAGGCGCAGATAGGTTTCTCTGGAATCCACCCGTACTCTTTCTATGCCTTCCCGATAGGTGTCTCTTAAGGTTCTGATACTGAGCGGCAAATCCTTATGAATAAATTGCTTGGGTTTCGCATCGGCGATCTTGGCCGCAATTGATTCCCAAAGTTTTAGCAAAAATGTCATGTCCGCAATCAACACGGTTTCATCAACACATTCTGCTGCCGTTCTTGCGATAAAACCACCGCACTTGTTTTCCTGTCTGAACGTCTCAAGACAGGTTCTTAAACGGCTACGTTCGGCATCGCATTCAATCCGCTGAGACACGCCGGAATTATGCGCATAAGGCATATAAACCTGAAATCTCGACGGTATCGAAATTTCCGTGGTTAAGCGCGCACCCTTGCTACCCAACGGATCTTTGACCACCTGCACGATAATGTGCTGGCCTTCATGTAGATAATGCTCGATATTTTCTGAGGCTTTTTTTTCCAGATCCTTGGCGCACAAATCAGACAGATGCAAAAAAGCTGCTCTGGGCAGGCCAATATCGACAAAAGCTGCCTGCATGCCAGGCAGTACTCGACAGACTTCACCTTTATAGATGTTACCGACCAGGCCCCGTTGTCGGGTTCGTTCGATAATGAGTTCCTGCAATACGCCATTTTCAATGACCGCAACCCGTGTTTCGGGCGGGGTAACATTGATTAAAATTTCTTCACTCATTGAATTAGCCCTAGGCCTAGTCTGGATAAAAGTTCTGCAGTTTCAAATAACGGCAGGCCGACCACGCCGGAAAAACTGCCGTTTATCGACGCCACAAATACGCCGCCCCGGCCTTGAATGGCATAGCTGCCGGCTTTATCAGCGGGTTCTCCGCTATGCCAATAAGCGCTTATTTCGTGTTCGGTCAGTGATCTGAATGTCACCTCGGTTATGCTGATCGCCTGGTAATGTTCACGCCCTCTGAGCGAAATCGCGCTGTAAACCTGGTGGGTTTTACCGGACAACTGCCTTAACATGCTCAGGGCATCGGCTTTATCTTTAGGTTTTCCCATAATCAAATCGCCCAAAACTACCGCAGTATCGGCCGCTAAAACCGGCAAACTGTCGCCTAATAGCGTCATACAAGCGGCAGATTTTTCGGCGGCCAGACGCTGCACGTAGTCCAGCGGCGACTCATTGGCCAACGGTGTCTCATCCAGATCAACCGGATGAACACGGTAACTGACCTTGATTTGATCCAGCAACTCTCGGCGCCGGGGTGAGGCTGAGGCAAGAATAATCTGTGCAGTCATTAGCGGTGATAGGGGTGGTTGTGAAGTATGCTCCAGGCACGATACAGCTGTTCGGCAACAACGATACGCACCAACGGATGAGGAAAGGTTAATTTTGACAAGCTCCAGGATTCCCGGGCCAGTTGTTTGACAGCATCAGCCAGACCTTCCGGGCCGCCGATTAATAACGAAACATGCTGCCCGCTCTCCAGCCAGCGTTGCATCGCTCCAGCCAATTCCGGCGTAGTCCAGGATTTTCCGGGGATATCCAGTGTGACTATATGTGTGCTTTGCGGAATGGCCGCGATCATGCGCTCGCCTTCCTCTTTGACAATGCGAACGACATCGCTGTTTTTGCTGCGTTTACCTGGTGCAATTTCTTTAAGCACCAGTTCGCATTCTCGGGGCAGGCGTTTGGCATACTCTTCATAGCCTTGCTGTACCCAGCCTGGCATACGGTTTCCTACTGAAATTAAATTTATTTGCATGCGGTGCAGGATACAGAGAACCGGCTACTGATGCAATGCAGAGTACGGGGCTGGCTTAGAACTTTAACAGCACCGTTTAATTCCCTGCCATTTTTCATCCTGCCACTGTTTGAAAAAAGCTTTTTTACTTAGCGGCAGTTCGTCTTGATGATGTGTCGCATAGTGTTGTAAATAGCGCTCGTAAGCATCATCCCCGGAAAGATGACGCACTATATTCCAAAAGGCTTTGAGCTTGTGCATTAATCCCTGACCCAATCTTCGACCAGGCGACTCGGGCTGTGCGGCGATTCGGTCAGTGGCAGCACCGGTTTTCCGGCCAAATAACGAGCACAAACCCGCAGCATGTCGAACACAATCAGCCACAACAAAGTCACAAAAAACAGCGTCAACCAGCCATCAAATTGAAGATTGAACATCAACTGCGGCGCAACAGCGGCTTTCTCGGTGGTTAAAACGCCTGCGGCCAGTTTGCCTTCCAGATCCTTGGCCGCCGCAAAAAAACCGATGCGGATATTGTCGCTAGCGATTTTCTCCCAGGCCGCTGTGCTGGTAATAATCACCAGCCAGACCAGTGGTAAACCGGTCACCCAGGCGTATTTGAACTTGTCGGATTTGATCAGAATGCCGGTCGCCACGCACAAGGCAATTGCTGCCAGCATTTGATTGGCGATACCGAACAGCGGCCACAAAATATTGACCCCACCGTTCGGGTCGATCACGCCGATATACAAAAAATAACCCCAGCCGGACACGACCAGCGCACTGGTTAGAATCACCGATGGTAACCACGAAGTTTCGCCCAGTTTTGGCCAGATATTGCCTAGCATATCTTGCAACATGAAGCGACCGACCCGGGTTCCTGCATCCAGTGTGGTCAAGATGAAAATGGCTTCGAACATGATCGCGAAATGGTACCACAAGGCCAGCAGGCTCTCGCCGAAGGCGCTGCCGAAAATGCTCGCCATGCCGACGGCAAGTGACGGCGCGCCGCCGGTACGGGCAAACAAGGTCGCCTCGCCCATTTGACTGGCCAAAAGCTGCATTTGCTCTACGGTGACCGGAAAACCCCAGGAAGAAATTTTGGCCACCGCCTCGACCGCTTCCTTGCCGACCACGCCGGCTGGGCTGTTAATCGCAAAAAACACGCCGGGGTCAAGCACGGTGGCGGCCATCATTGCCATGATTGCGACAAAGGATTCCAGTAACATGCCGCCGTAGCCGATCATGGCGATATCGCGTTCATTGCTGAGCAATTTCGGCGTAGTGCCGGTAGCAATCAGCGCATGAAAGCCGGAAATCGCGCCGCAGGCGATGGTGATAAACACGAACGGGAACAATTTTCCGCCGAAAATAGGCCCGGTGCCGTCGATGAACTGGGTCAGTGCGGGCATTTTAACGGTCGGTTGCAGCATGATAATTGCCACCGCCAGCAAGGTAATAGTGCCCAGCTTTACATAAGTCGATAAATAATCGCGCGGTGCCAGCAACAGCCAGACCGGCAAAATCGCGGCCGCAAAACCATAAGCCATGACCCACCAGGCCAGTGTCAAGCCTTCGTGATCGAACCAGAGACGTAAGGTTTCATGATGATCTATCCAGCCGCCGCCAGCGACCGACAGCAATAATAAGATCACGCCCAGAGCCGATGCTTCTAGCACCTGACCGGGGCGAAAATTACGCATATAAAGCCCGACGATCATCGCAATCGGAATAGTCGCAGACACGGTAGCGGTCGCCCACGGACTGTGTTTCATCGCGTTGACCACCACCAGACCCAGCACTGCAATCAAAATAATCATGATCGCAAAAGTGCCAATCAGTGCCGCCGTGCCACCCAAAGCCCCCAACTCGTCGCGCGCCATTTGTCCCAGGCTTTTCGCCTCGCGCCGGGTAGATAAAAACAGCGTCACCATATCCTGCACACAACCGCCTAACACCGCGCCGAATAAAATCCACAAAGTGCCTGGCAAATAGCCAAACTGCGCGGCTAGCGTCGGGCCTACCAGCGGTCCTGGACCTGCAATCGCGGCAAAATGATGGCCGAACACAATCCACTTATTCGTCGGCACAAAATCGCGGCCATTATCCAGCCGTTCAGCCGGTGTTGCTCGGGTTTGATCAACCATCAGCACCGTCGCCGCTATCCAGGCGGCATAAAACCGGTAAGCAATCGCATAGATACACAAGGCGGCGGTAATAAACCATAAGGTGTTGATGTGCTCGCCCCGGTTTAAAGCGATGCCGGCGATGGCTGCTGCGCCAATCCCGGCGATTAGTATCCAGGTGGCACTTTTTAGTAGGTTATTCATCAGTCACTTTATAGTTGATTTATCACGGAGTAGTATAAAACCTCGCAGTTTAAGGCAGGAATGCAAGCGGCTCAGTTTAATCTCTAAATTATACCGGATTATGGGGACAGCCGCTGATTTGAACAGCCTACTTATGGACGGTTTAGGAACGTGCATGAAACAAAACGATCAATGAATCATTGGTCAGTTGGCCTACAGGTGCTCAACTTATTTCATACTCGTTTCTAAAGATGATTCTGGGTAGGACGCTGGCTATAGCTGTAAGACTTTTAATGTCTATTCGTGCTTATTGAACACGGTTTAAACAAAAATACCTAGGGTTTGTTTAGACAAACCTTTACCAAAGGCGGTAATTTTGAGAATATAACTAACGACGAGGTTGATGTTGTAGTGAATAAGCTCAATCACCGCCCTGAAACAACACTCAAATTTAAAAAACCTCATTCGATATTTTTTGTTGATACATTGCAAGAAGCCTTATGAGTACTAGGATTGCACTTCCGAGTTGAATTCCCTTCAACTTTAAAAAAGATAAAACTCAATTATGACAAACAAAAATTTTGTATTGCCTAGCTTTCACTTACGGTGGTGTAGAGAATGACGTTACTAGATACGGACTATTTACAAAACAAGTGCAAAAAAAAAATCGCGAATAATCGATACCTATTTACGTGTTTGGCGCTGTTGACAGTGGGCGGAATGCCGGAAAAAAGTTATGCACTAGCCTCTCCAGACGACACCATAAGACCTTATGTAGCATCAAGCCTACTATATGACAGTAACTTTCTACGATTATCTGATAGCGTCAACCCCGTATTGGTTACCGGAAAAAGCGATAAAAGTGAATTTATAAAACAAATTACAGCTGGAATTGATACAGACTGGACGGTCAGTCGGCAGCATATCATCGTAAAAGCCAATGTAAACCAAAACTGGTTTCAAAACTTCACCGCACTGAATTATACGGGCTGGGATACACAAGCCCAATGGAATTGGCACATAAAGAGTAATTTAGATGGCCATATTGGTTACGCCAACATCCAAACAATGGGTGGATTCGGCCAACTGAATCAATTAATAGGCAATATTCAAAATAATCAACGTTCCTTTGCTGACGGTGGATATTTATTTCATCCCAATGGGAAAATCAACCTTGGAATATTTAGGACAGAACTCCAGTATCATCAAATAAGCCGGAAAATTAGTAATAATATTGAAGATAACGCTGAAATTACTCTTCAATACCTTAGCCCTACTGGTAGTATTTTAGGTATGCGGCTACTTGCAACTGATGGTCAATATCCTAATCGCCAATTAGCGGCGGATAGCACCCTAGATAACGCCTATACACGAATGAATTATGCCGCCATCTGGGATTGGCATGCCAGCAGTAAAACACGTATTAATGGGCTTATCGGTTATACCTATCAAGACTATACGCATTTCAGCAACCTAAATTTCGCCGATATAATTGCCGATCTAAGCTTGAATTGGCAAGCCAGTACCAAAACGTTGCTAGAACTGTCCACAAGACGATTGGTTACTCAAGCCAACAACCAGTACGCCAGCTTTGTGCTAACTCAGGGTGTGTGGTTTAGCCTCAACTTCCAGTACACACCCAAAATTATTCTGAAGCTACCAATATCCTACCAACAACAGCAATATCTGGGTGGTGCGACCAACCCTATTTATGGGCAACAAAAAGACAATGTTGGCAGTATCGGGCTAAATTTAATGTATTATCCTTGGCGCAGTATCAGCATAGGCTCCATATTAAAATACGAAAATCGAGACTCAAACAATTATCAAGCATCTTACGGAAGCCAGTCAGCTGGAGTTAATTTACAAGCGGAATTTTAGTTAGCTGAGGCACGCATCGGTTACTAACTATTAATAACTTGCGAATTTTTCTTTATAAGCTTTTGATTTTTATGTCAGAGTAACATCAGATTAGATTTTGAACAGTCATGCTATATACTAACGGAAATATTCTTAGTGATTTTCCTAAACTCCAAGTAGACCATGTCCCATAAAGTGATAAGTGCAAAAATTAACATCCAATATATAGAGACACCTGATCAGTTATTTAAACTGTGTGAACAAATAAAAAAAGAACCCTGGCTTGCTCTTGATACCGAGTTTTTACGAGAAAAGACTTATTATTCAAAGTTTTGTCTGCTACAAATTGCAACGCCAGAATGGGTTGCCTGCATTGATCCGATTGCATTACCTTCGTTAGATATTCTTTTTGAAGTCCTGTACAGCCCATTAATTGTAAAAGTATTTCATTCCAGCAGACAGGATTTGGAAATATTTTATCAATTAACAGGAAAGCTACCTGAGCCAATTTTTGACACCCAAATTGCTGCGCCGTTGTTGGGCTTTCAGGAGAATCCGGGGTATGCGATGCTGGTCTCCAGTCTACTCAATGTAAATTTAAATAAAGCACATACAAGAGCGGACTGGAGCAAGCGACCACTGATTGAGGCAGAAATTCAATATGCTGCGGATGATGTGATTTATTTATGCAATATTTATCAAATAATGTTGCAACAGTTAGCTGAACTGGGACGGACCGATTGGTTGGAGCGTGACTTCGCTGAACTGACTAATCCAGATCTTTATAAGGTAGAGCCGGAAAAAGCCTGGTTGAAAATTAAAGGTAAAAACAAACTCACCGGCAAACAATTATCTATTGTTCAAACCCTGGCTGAATGGCGAGAAAAAACTGCACAGTCTGAAAATCGTCCTAAAAGCTGGCTATTACGTGATGAAATGCTGTTTGATATGGCTAAATTGCAACCAGAAACAATCAGCCAATTAACCAATGTACGTGGCATTAACGAACGCACAGTTAGTCGCTATGGCACCGAATTATGCAACTTAATTACGATAGCTAAGAATCGCTTGCCGATAGCTTTGAATGAAAAAGGTCGGCCCGCCAAAAAAAACCAGCAACAAGAAGCAATACTGGATATTTTGACGGCGGTAGTCAGAATCCGCGCTGAAGAAAATTCATTAAATCCAATGATTCTTGCGACACGCAAAGATTTGGAAGTGCTGCTGTTTAATGACGATGAGCAGTGCCCTTTGTTGCACGGCTGGCGTTTTAAAATGGCCGGGAGAGAATTGGTCGGTTTACTAAAAGGGCAGTTGTTGCTCGGGATAGAGTCAGATCGACTAGTTATAACTCAAAGCTCAAATTCTTAATCTTAGGGAAAAGCTAGATAATCAGCTTAGTGTTGTCGGTAATATGTTGTGATTGCACAAGTCCGCATTTTTGTAAGCCAATTGCGATAATTCTAATGCTGATGCGGCTTTTTGCGGTGTAGGCCTAGTTAACTTAAATTAATTCGTGCTCATTCCTAGACTACGTATATTGCGCTATAATGCAACGGCGTGAAATATTTAGATTTTCTGAATCAATACCTCGTCCAATTGCAATTTATTGAAATAATAGGTTATTTAACGAAATCATTCAAAAGCCGATGTTTAACTTTCAATTTATTGTGGCTTTGTGTTTTTTGTAAGATTGATTCTTGGTAAACCGCTACAATGTCTTGCTATTATTCTTGAAGCACCAATTATCAAAACTGTCCGAAGTATTGCTAAATCAACTTTACCCCACCCATCTACCGATACACATGCAAACAACTATAAACAACGACCTGATTTCGCCAGACAAGCCTTACCTGAGTAGTCTATCCGCCTTAAAAAAAGAAATAAAAGCGCGCGGCCTTTACAAAAAAGATACAAAAATTGTGTTAATACATTTATTATTGCATACGATTTTTACTGCTATAGGAATCATTTTGTTTATAGTCTCGCCTAACATAGTGGTGACTTTGTTAGCGACTATTTTTTTGCTAGTCGGTTTGTTAGGCATCGGTACTCATACGCATAATTCAGCACATTATGCGAGCACTAACAGTAAGAGACTGGATGATGTTTTAGCGTATGTCGGCAATGTTGTTGTCATGGGTTTTTCAATTAACTACTGGCAATATAAGCATAATATTGTCCATCATAAAAACCCGAATATCGTAGGCCATGATTTTGATTTTGATTTTGCGCCTTTCTTTTCGGTAATAAAAAGCGAAAAAGAAAACACCCCTGGCTTACACGGCTTTTATTACCGCTACCTGCAAGGCATTATATTTCCAATTGCGATAGGCTTTTTGGCATTTGACATACAGCGCCAGGGATTGGTCTATCTGCTGAGCAAGATGAAGAAAAATAAAACCAATATCCGGTATCACATCGATTTAGCTTGTCATCTACTCCATGTTTTTTTCTGGATTGCTTTGCCGAGTTTGTGGTTTGAAGTATCCGATGTGCTACTGTTTTATCTACTTAGAAACATGCTACTATCCTATGCCTTGTTCTTTACTTTGGGTGCCTCACATTTAGTTCCGGAAGCGGTATTTGCGACTAATGATCAGAGTTCGGCCGATTTCTTTTTAAAACAAACTGCCACCACGATCAATATCCAAACTAATTGGTACGGACGGTTTTTAATGTCCGGTCTGGATTATCAGATTGATCATCATTTGTTTGTTGGGGTGTGTTACACCAAGCTACCGGAGTTAAGCAAACTGGTTAAAGAATACTGTGATGTTCACGGTTATTCGCATACCACGCTGGGCATGTTGTCATCATGGATGAAAGTGATTAGTGTTTTTTATAATCCCAAACCGGTGATCGATGATTTGGAGTTATCAAGGCCGCTGTCAAAAAAGTAAGACTTTCTAGCAACTCAGCGTATTACGAAAATCCAGTAGAATCTATTAATCGGGTTTTGCTGGTCACGAGCGGCATAATCATCTTCAATGGCGATGTCTTATTGCCAATTATGTTGTAAAAAAAAGACAGAATGTTGTAAATTGAAACAAAAATCATCTATACTGCTTTCGTTGTGCAATGCCTATTTTAAGTTATGCACTTTACCGTTCGCATTTAAAAGTAAGGATGATATTATGTTAAAAAAACAATTACTAGCACTTATAGCATTGACAAGTATGAGTTTTTTATCCACAGCTCAAACCGATAAATATCAGGATAACAGATGGTATGTCTCACCATTTGGCACTTTTGTTGAACCTGGTGGAGATCGCGATACTCATAGCGGCTGGGGCGGCGGCATGGGTTTTGGAAAGATTATTGACGAACACTTCAACGTCGAGTTAAAAGGTTTTTATCAAGGCCTGAAGGGCAAAAACGGGAATGGAAACTGGGATATGACCGGTGGCACGGCAGATGTTCAATATTTTATTTCTCGTGGCAGTTTTTCACCTTATACCGTGATCGGTTTAGGCGCGATGAACTCTAGCCATAATGGTAAAAACGATGCAGGCTTCATTGGTGAAGCGGGTGCCGGTTTAAGCTATGAAGTTAACGATAATTTTTTGGTTCGTAGTGATGTACGCTATCGCTACAACAATAATGGCAACGCTAATCTACAGCCCGGCACTAATGAGTTTCACGACATGGTTGTTAATTTCGGCTTTGTTATCCCGCTGGGTTCAAAACCAAAATCCGTCGTTGCAGACGCTCCTGTTCTTGTTCCAACATCGACTCCCGTAGTTGTTGCCGATTGCTCGACTGTCGACGCAGATCACGATGGCGTTAACAATTGCAATGATCTCTGCCCTAATACCATTGTCGGTGTTAAGGTCAGCATAAAAGGTTGCTGGATTGTTGATGTAAAATTCGATAACGATAAAGACATTATTAAACCGCAATACTTTTCAAATTTGGACAATACCGCCGACGTCATCAAAAAACATCCGGAGTTGAAAATTGAGATCCAAGGCCACACCAGCAAAACAGGCTCATTCAAGCACAATATTGATTTGTCCGAACGTCGTGCATTAAGGGTCAAAAAATACCTAGTGGATGGAACTCATACACCTAATCTGACTACACGTGGTTATGGCTGGACTCAACCGATAGACACGAATGATACTGAAGCAGGACGTGCAAATAACCGTCGTGTTCAATTGAATATTGAAGGTCAGTTGCAACAACCGCAACGCTAAGAATCACTCATGCAAATAAAAAAGCCCGCTTGTAGCGGGTTTTTTTTGTGCTATCAGATAGCTATACACACAAAACCACTATGTTGATTTTGCAAATAATTATTACGCAATGGGATAAAAGTCAAATAACCCAAGCTGATATTTTGCAGCGAGCGGCTATTCCCGATAGCTATCCGATTGTTTTTTCATCTGCTTTTTATGATTCTAATAATCAACTTATTATTGACCAGCACGGCGATAATAGACAGAAAGGACGAATAAAATATGCCCAATTGGCTGACAGAAAAATAAAGTTTGATCGCTTTTTACTGAATTTGGACAAACAAACGCTTGCCTATGCCGGTGCAGCTAAATCTAATTGGCCGATTAACGTCGTAGGTAACTTGCGTAACCAATGGCTGCAATGTAAATATATTGATAGATATAGCGTTTTCGAGGGTGGTTTTTATTATTGGCTATATGAACAAGTGACTTTAAATGCAATTTGTCTCGATGAATTTGATGAAAATATTTTTATTAATACTCAGCCGGAGCTTGTTTTTGAAGATGTTTAATAGCTTTAGTGATCCCGATGCCAATTGACATCCTCCCCCTGGACGGCCTGGTTTTACGCTACTCTGTGATAAATTTTTTAATCTGCGTGCATCTACGTTGTTCTATTATATCGATTGTTACGATGCTTGATTAAGCTAGGTGCAGTTTACAGGCTCATTGTATAATTCAACTCACTCTTTTTACTCCCTTCCTAAACCTAAGGATTAACTAAAATATGCTTCCTGAAAAACGCTTAACTCGTCGACGTGGAATTTATTTGTTACCTAATTTATTTACTACGGGAGCTTTGTTTTCCGGTTTCTATGCGATTACTTCAGCGATGGGTGGACGTTACGAAACGGCTGTTATAGCCATTTTTGTTGCGATGATCTTGGATGGTCTGGATGGTCGTGTCGCTAGACTCACTAATACCCAAAGCGAATTTGGTGCCCAATACGACAGTTTGTCGGATATGGTTTCATTTGGTGCGGCCCCCGCTTTGGTTATGTATTTATGGGCTTTTTCTAGTTTGGGCAAAGTCGGATTGTTTGCTGCCTTTGTTCATACTGCCGGAGGTGCGTTACGACTTGCTCGCTTTAATACTCAGCTGACCACGGCCGATAAGAATTATTTTCAAGGACTACCTAGTCCTGCCGCAGCCGCCATTCTTGCAGGGTTCATTTGGATTTGCCTGGAATATAAATATGACATTGAGCTATTCAAATATTTCGCATTGGTGTTAACGATCAGCACCGGTTTACTAATGGTCAGTAATTTTCGCTATTCCAGCTTCAAAAAAATCGACTTGAAAGGTAAAGTGCCTTTTATCGTTGCAATTGCGGTGATGCTGAGTATCGCTTTTGTGATGGCACAACCGCAAACAATGTTGTTTCTGTTATTTTTGGGCTACGCGATCTCAGGTCCGGCTGTGACCCTGATCATGCGTAGACGCCGATTACAGGAGCGTAAAGCCTGAGTCTGTTACATTATTTAAATAAACCCCAATCCCTATATCTAAAGTAACCGTTGGCAGTTATCCAACGCTGGAATTTCTATGAACGACAAGTTAATTATATTTGATACCACCTTGCGCGACGGCGAGCAAAGCCCTGGAGCCTCGATGACCCGCGAGGAAAAAGTCAGAATTGCCAAAGCCCTCGAGCGCTTAAAGGTTGATGTGATTGAGGCCGGCTTTCCTGCCGCCAGTCCAGGTGATTTTGAAGCCGTTCAAGCCGTCGCTAGGGCTATAAAAGACAGCGTTGTCTGCGGACTAGCAAGAGCCTTGGATAAAGACATAGACCGTGCCGGCGAGGCGCTCAAAGGTGCTAGCCGATCGCGGATTCATACTTTCATCGCCACCTCACCTATCCATATGCAAATGAAATTGCAAATGCAACCGGAGCAGGTTATTGAATATGCGGTCAGGGCGGTCAAACGTGCGCGGCAATATACCGATGATGTCGAATTTTCACCGGAAGATGCTGGTCGTTCAGATGAAGACTTTTTATGTCGAATATTGGAAGCAGTTATTGATGCTGGTGCGACTACGCTGAATATTCCTGATACCGTTGGTTACAGTGTTCCTCATCAGTTCGGCGCAACCATAGCGAATTTGATCAGGCGCATCCCCAATTCGGATAAGGCTATTTTTTCGGTGCATTGCCATAATGATCTGGGACTGGCAGTGGCCAATTCCCTGTCAGCAGTGCTAAACGGCGCACGCCAGGTTGAATGCACCATCAATGGTCTGGGCGAACGCGCCGGCAATGCGTCTTTGGAAGAAGTGGTGATGGCAGTGCGCACCCGAAAAGATGTATTTAGCTGCCAAACCAGCATAGACACCCGTGAAATTTTAACTTGCTCAAAACTGGTTTCGTCCATCACCGGTTTTCCGGTGCAGCCGAATAAAGCGATTGTCGGCGCCAATGCCTTTGCGCATGAAGCCGGTATCCACCAAGACGGCGTATTGAAAAGCCGCGAAACTTACGAAATCATGCGTGCCGAGGATGTTGGCTGGTCGGCCAACCGGATGGTGCTAGGCAAGCATTCTGGCAGAAACGCATTTAAAAGCCGCATCGCCGAATTGGGCTTTGAGTTTGGCTCGGAGGAAGAATTAAACGAGGCTTTTTCTCGCTTCAAGCAGCTAGCAGATAAAAAACACGAAATTTTTGATGAAGATTTGCAAACTCTGATCTCGGAAGCTGGTTTTGAGGCGGAAGATGAACATATCAAACTGATTGGCCTAAAAGTCTGTTCAGAAACCGGTGAAATACCTAATGCGAGAATTACGCTACGCATAGATAATAAAGAAGTCACCGGAAATGCTACGGGCGGGGGAGCAGTCGATGCCAGTTTAAAAGCTATAGAAAAACTGGTGCAGTCTTCGGCTACGCTAGAGCTTTATTCGGTCAACAGCATCAGTAATGGTACTGACGCGCAGGGCGAAGTCACTATTCGTCTTGAACAGGCAGGCCGTATTGTCAATGGTCTGGGCGCTGATACCGACATTGTGATCGCTTCTGCCAAAGCTTATATCAATGCGTTGAATAAGCTGCATAGTCCCGATCAACGTCGACACCCTCAGCAAGGCGATGTTTAATTTTGGATCATACAACCCGCCTGCAATATCTCGAAGCTATGGGCATCAGTGTTTGGTTGCCCAGAGTTACTGCCGAGCATCAGAGTGCTGCCGAATCTGATGACAACTGGGAAAGCTTGCAGGCTGATGTTGCAGGATGCACCCAATGCGGTTTGTGTAAATCACGCCACACCACTGTTTTTGGCTCGGGTAATAAAAATGCGGACTGGATGATAGTCGGTGAAGCGCCGGGACAGAGCGAGGATCAGCAAGGCTTGCCTTTTACCGGCAAGGCGGGGTTATTGTTAACAGAAATGCTAAGAGCCATCGAGCTTAAGCGGGAAGATATTTTTATAACCAACGTGCTCAAATGCAGACCTCCTGATAATCGCGAACCCAAGCACGAGGAAATTGAATCGTGTAAAAGCTACCTGCGAAGGCAACAGGCGCTGATCCAGCCAAAAATTATCCTGGCTTTAGGTCATGTAGCCGCGCAGACCTTGCTAAACACCGATCAGCCGATAGCTGAACTTAGAAGTAAAATTCATATTTTAAATAACACGCCGGTTGTTGTAGTCTATCACCCTGCGTATTTGTTAAGAGCCGTGCTGGATAAGCGCAAAGCCTGGGCGGATTTGAAATTTGCCCTGCAAACAGTTAAAAAAAATTAAAGGTAAATCATGTGGCGAATGCTAGACAAAATAAAAGACTTTGTAGTTTATGATGCAGATAAGGAATTTTACGCTAAAGTCTTTCCCGACTCTGTGGGTAGGAAAGATTTAATGCGTCTTAGAAAAATGCGCAGCGCTGATTTACCCGAAGTGATGGTGATAGAAAGAACCAACTATCAGTTTCCGTGGGAAGAAGACATTTTCAGGGACTGCTTTAAAGCCAATTATCATTGCTGGGTTTGTGAAGAGCAGGATATCGTATTGGGTTACTGCATCCTGTCGATGGCTGTGGGCGAAGCCCATGTTTTGAATATTTGTGTCGCGCCAGCGGAACAGGGGCAAGGCATAGGCCGTAAAATGCTGGAGCATCTTATCGAAACAGCCCGGGGACGGGCAGAAACTATGTTTCTAGAAGTCAGGCCGTCCAATACCGTCGCGATTGCGCTGTATGAAGACATGGGGTTTAATGAAATCGGTGTTCGTAAAGGTTATTACCAGTCAGAACATGGACGCGAAGACGGACTCATGCTGGCTTTGCAGATTTTTTAAAATGGTGGGGCGACCGGTCGACCGCCCCTTGTTTCGTAGAACTATTTCAAATTATCGGTAACATGCGGCTCGATCAACTGGTACATGATTTGGTGCATTTTTGGACTGGCGGCGATCACATTGCCAGATTCCAGATATTTATCGTTAAAAGAAAAATCGGTAATCACTCCGCCAGCTTCCTTGACCAACAAAATACCGGCTGCCATATCCCATTCCATTAAGCCTATTTCCCAAAAACCGTCTAATCGACCGGCAGCCAAATAAGCCAGATCCAGCGCCGCAGCACCAGCCCTACGTATCCCCGCCGAATCAGTCGCTATAGCGCGAAACATACCCAGATAAGCATCCATGTGCAAATCGGTTTTAAACGGGAAGCCTGTGCCGATTAAAGCGCCTTTCAAGCTGGTTTGATTGGTCACTCGAAGACGACGACTGTTTAACATCGCACCGCCACCACGCTTGGCGGTAAACAATTCATCACGCAACGGGTCATAAACCACACCGACTTCAATTCTGCCTTTGTGTTTTAACGCAATCGAAACGGCGTATTGCGGAAAGCCATGCAAAAAATTGGTAGTACCATCCAACGGATCAATAACCCAGACAAAATCGTTACCCGGGTGCAGTCCGCTTTCTTCTGCCAGGATGCTGTGATCCGGATAGGCTGCTTTGATAATATTGATAATTTCACGTTCGGCCATACGATCAACCTCGCTGGCATAATCGTTTTTACCTTTTTGATCGACCTTTAGATGGCCAATATTATCAGAGGAACGAAGGATCAAGTCGCCCGCGCTTCTTGCGGCACGGACGGCAGTATTTAACATGGGTTGCATAGGCGAATTTATATAGGCACAGAAAATACCATAGGATACCAAATCTTTTGCTAAACTTAGGCTCTTTTTTTAACCAAAGGACAACGCTTTGCTGTCTACTATAAAAATTGTACTGGTCGAAACCACGCATCCCGGAAATATAGGCGCTGTTGCCCGTGCGATGAAAAACATGAAAATGCACAATCTCTATTTGGTTGCACCTAAAATTTTTCCCAGCGCCGACGCGACTTCCAGGGCTTCCGGCGCTGATGATGTTTTGGCAACAGCGACAGTGTGTTCAAGCTTGCAAGAGGCTATTGCCGATTGCCAACTGGTCATAGGCGCCAGCGCCCGTGGTCGAACCATTAGCTGGCCCGAACTGACGCCCAGAGCCTGTGCGGAACAAATAGCGGGCCATGATCCAGGCAATAAAGTCGCTATCGTTTTTGGCCGCGAAAATTCAGGCTTAAAGAATCACGAACTCGATTTGTGTCACTATTTACTGCGCATCCCGTGTAACAGTGACTACAGCTCGTTAAATATTGCTGCGGCTGTGCAGGTGGTTTGTTATGAGTTATTTGTCGCGGCTGGACTGCCCGCAAAAGAGCAGATCATGGTCGGGGATAAAGGCGAAGAACCTTTAGCGACCGCTACGCAAATGGAGTCTTTTTATACGCACTTGTCCGAAGCCTTAACCGATATAGGCTTTATGCATCCGGCTAAATCAAAATCCATAATGCGACGTTTGCGCCGAATTTATAACCGGGTACAACTCGACTCCAAGGAACTAGATATACTCCGGGGCATACTGCGAATGTCCCAAGGTCACAAGAGAAATAACGATGCTTAACCGACTAAAAGAAGATATTGCTTGCGTCTTTGACCGTGATCCGGCGGCGCAATCGGTCATTGAAGTGATTACCACCTACCCCGGTTTTCATGCCGTATTAATTCACCGGCTTAGCCATTTTTTCTGGCTAGCTGGCTTCAGATGGTTAGCCAGATTCGTTGCCCATATCGGTCGTTGGCTGACTGGCGTTGAAATTCATCCCGGCGCCGTCATAGGCCGACGTTTTTTTATTGATCACGGCATGGGTGTAGTAATCGGCGAAACAGCCATTATTGGCGACGACTGCACGCTGTATCATGGCGTAACCCTGGGGGGAACCAGTTGGGATAAGGGTAAGCGTCATCCAACGCTACATAATGGCGTGGTCATTGGCGCGGGAGCAAAAGTTTTAGGACCTATTGATATTGGTGAAAATGCCCGGGTAGGTTCAAACTCGGTGGTGTTAAAACCGGTGCCAGCAGGTGCAACCGCCGTTGGCATTCCTGCACATATTGTCGACCCTAATAGCAAAGCGGTAACAGCCGAGCGTGACCAGATTGCCTACAAAATGGGGTTTCATGCCTACGGTGCAACAACTGACGTACCCGATCCTATTGCCTATGCCATTAATCACATGCTGGATCATATTCATGCCATGGACAAGCAAATAGAAACTCTGCAAAAAGCGCTCAATGATGCCGGTATTCAGTGCACGGAATCTCCAATCTCTAAACTGGATGGCTGTGAAATCGGGGATGGATGAGGTAAGTCAATCACCCCGCCCTGAAGGACGGAGCTTGTAAAAGCTAGGTTGACCAGACTAAGCGCTAACACAGTGCTACGATTACAACGGGTCGTTAAGACTTACCAGTGAATGCTTCCTTAGTTCGCAGCTTGTAAAGGATCGGATCACGCTGGGGAAAGGTAAAGCCCCGAAGGTTCTTTTCGTCACTAGCAATAGTGGGAGCCGGTTGTAATCATTGTCGAAGGGAGATTGCGGGAACTTGTGCTGAGCCTAGCC
>CANNNV010000032.1 GCA_947506155.1 Methylococcaceae bacterium | reverse complement strand
CAAGCAGGACGGGGTTTGTAACCCCGTCCTTAACATTTCGAAAGCTATTGAAGCATCCAAACGTTTCGGTCGAGGTTACAAACCTCGACCAGCATCGTTGCCCCCGATCGACATCGAAAAAACAAACGTCAATAGACGTTTGATGATTATTTAATCACGACAAATATGGTTCGCATGAAAGTCGATATGATCTTTAATGAAGCTGGCGATGAAAAAATAGCTGTGATCATAGCCTTCTTGCATCCGAATAGTGCAGTTGTCGGTAAAATTCTTGTCTTTGATTTTTTGGGCAAAAACTTCAGTTTTTAACTGAACGTCCAGAAAA
Source organism: Methylococcaceae bacterium (assembly GCA_947506155.1). Lineage (GTDB taxonomy): Bacteria > Pseudomonadota > Gammaproteobacteria > Methylococcales > Methylomonadaceae > Methylobacter_A. The sequence goes on along the minus strand of CANNNV010000032.1, from coordinate 23,072 downwards.
TCATCGGCTAAACCCTGATCTATCAACATAGGCGGAATTGACGCCGATTTTTCAACAAGCATAAGACTGTCGTAGGCTTCCCAGTCTGCTTTATTTTCGCCCAAATACAAAGAAAAAGCTTTTTGACCCCAGGGGCAGTTCATTGGATTGACGATAGGCGAAAAGGCAGAAACCGATTTGAACTTATCTCTGTTTTTCAATGCCATGATTAATGCGCCATGCCCACCCATGGAATGACCGGAAATAGCCAGGCAATCTTTCGCTATGGAAAAATTGGAGTACAAAATTTCGGTAATTTCATTCACCACATAGTCGTACATGTGGTAATTTTCTGACCAGGGCTTTTCTGTTGCATTGAGATAAAAACCGGCCCCGGAACCAAAGTCGTAACTTTCATGTTCTTCCGGAAAATCAGTTCCGCGCGGCGAAGTGTCTGGGCAGATGACGGTAATGCCGTGTTCGCTGGCCCAAGGAAATACTCCGGCTTTAGTGATAAAGTTTTCTTCCGTGCAGGTCAGGCCAGAAAGCCAGATCATGGCCGGTTTATTGGCTTTTGCTGCGGCACTTTCAGGAATGAAAACTGAAAAGGTCATCGGGGTTTGGGTCGATACCGAGGCGTGAGTATAGTATTCGACTCGACCACCAAAACACTTGGCTTTTTTGGTTAATTCAATAGTAGACATTTGTATAAATCCTAAAATATGACGACAGATCGTATGCTTTTACCATCATGCATATAATCAAAGGCGGTGTTAATTTCTTCCAGCGGCATGGTGAAGGTAATCATTTCATCAATTTTAATTTCCCCTGCCATATATCTTTCAACATAGCCCGGCAGTTCAGTTCTGCCTTTTACGCCGCCAAAAGCAGAGCCTCTCCAGACCCGTCCTGTCACCAATTGAAACGGACGGGTTGAGATTTCTTGACCGGCTCCCGCCACACCAATAATCACTGATTCACCCCAGCCTTTATGGCAGCATTCCAGGGCTTGTCTCATTAAGTTGACATTGCCTATACATTCGAAAGAATAATCAACGCCGCCATCGGTTAAATCAACAATGACATCCTGAATAGGCGCGTCGTATTTCTTCGGGTTGATAAAATCGGTAGCGCCCAGCATTTTGGCCATTTCAAATTTATCTTCATTAATATCAATAACAATGATGCGTCCGGCTTTTGCCATAACAGCACCTTGTACACAAGACAGGCCGATGCCGCCAAGTCCGAAGATAGCAACCGTTGAGCCTGGCTCTACTTTGGCGGTATTTAATACTGCGCCAATACCGGTGGTAATGCCGCAACCTAACAGACAAACCTTTTCCAAGGGTGCGGCTTTATTGATTTTAGCCAGGGCAATTTCAGGAACTACCGTGTATTCAGAAAAAGTAGACGTGCCCATATAATGAAAAATGGGTGTGCCATTTTTGGAAAAACGAGTCGTTCCGTCAGGCATAAGACCTTTGCCTTGAGTCGCTCTAATCGCCTGACATAGATTGGTTTTACCGGAAAGACAGAATTTGCACACGCCACACTCCGGCGTGTACAGCGGAATAACGTGATCGCCAACCTGTAAAGTAGTCACTCCGGCGCCGATTTCTTCGACGATACCGCCGCCTTCATGACCAAGAATGGTAGGGAAAATACCTTCAGGGTCATCACCAGACAGTGTGAATAAGTCGGTATGACAGACACCAGTTGCAACCATTCTAACCAGAACTTCCCCATGCTGAGGTCCCTGTAGATCAATTTCTTCTATAACCAGGGGAGAGTTTGCTTTCCATGCCACGGCGGCGCGAGTTTTCATAAATTATCCTATTAACGGGTTTGAGTGGGTAAAGTGAGAAACAAAAAGTAGATGATATGTATTCTTTTCTTTTGCTAGTTGAAACCGTCTATTTTTAGGGGGATTTTAAAAATTTGACCCCCCTGCATTATCGCGGTATCGTCAACAACAACCTCTTCGTTCACAAGGAGGGTTGTTGCATAGAGCGTAATTTAATATCACAAGCTACCTAATTATTTACAAAATTAAAGGCTTACAAAGTAAGCTTGAAAAATAAAATATTTCACTTAAAATCGTAAGCGTTTAACTATTTGTACCTTTTGGCGAGAACCAAGCCCTGGTAGTTAAGCAAAGCGGAACCTGTTTATTGCAGGTTTCCTTGGTAGATACGCCCTAGTGTGAAAGCACTAGCAGTTAACGAAAGTTAAGTAAAAAGTATCGGTTAAGTATTTATCGAGTGTGGTTTTCGTTCGATCGTGGATTGAAACACAAGATTTATACACTGTCATGTAACTAATTAAATATGCTTAATATCTAGGCAGTTGCAGACTTAATAATAAAAACAATTATCACGAGGGTTTACATTAATGAAATTATTAAAAAGCGCTGTCGTAGCGACTACATTGGCACTTTCTTTAGGATCTTTTTCGGCTACTGCTGATGTCTGTTTGGGCATGGCATGTATGTATAACAGAATGACTCCAGTTGAAGGAATTGATGCTACTGTTGTTCAAGTTACCGAAGCATTGAATGCTATTGGTAACAAAGCTGGTGAGGATGTAATTATAGGAAACATCAAAGAAGCCTTAACGGTAAGTAAAGAAATCAATGCGAATGATAAAGTTGACCGTAATCGCAACCGTGCCAATGAATCTTTGAAAAAAGCCCGAACCGCCGTAAAAAGTGGTGATTTGATTGCTGCAACAGAACGCCTAAAAGAAGCAGAGAAACAGTTTTTAGATCTTAAAGGTATGATCGACTTAACTCAGGCTGATAGGGTATCACAACAAACCAATATGCTAAACCGTATTTTAGATACACCTGATACCGCAGCAGGTACCCGATAAATAAAATTTTCGAGGGTGCAGAATAAAAATTTACTCTGCACCCTGGTTATTTAGATATGCTTAAAAACAGATGTCAGATTTGATTTAAATAACTTCAAATATTCGGCTTTTGCTTTGAGAAGAAAACTATTGTCCGACATGGCTTCAAAATAGCGCACCGTCATGTAGATCATAATCGTCTTCAAACACTGTTTGCCATGATAAGGCTGTCACGGCGGATTTTTTTCCCATTTCTGCCTGGGCATCACGTTTAGCAATGATAAATACTTTATCCCATAACTCTTCAATGACGTTGTTATTTAAGCTAGGCGTTTCTTCTTGAATATCAGTAATTTCTTCGCGTGCGTCTTTGATGCTTGCAATCCAGCTTAAAGAACGCCTTTCAGGTTGTGATTGCCATTTGATGATATGTAACATAAGTCTAACCAATTGGCTTTTTAGAGCACGCTTTTCTGATCGGGATAAGGCTTGTATTAACTCCTCTATGCCGATGAAGGCTTCAGGTAAATTGCCGATGGCTATTTCATTTTTTACTGCCATTGCGGTTTTATAGTGTGATGTGGAGGATAATTTCTGCCAATTCATAATATTTTTAATAAGGTCATAAAGTAATTTTAAAAGGCTCACATAGAATGAACTTTTCGATCACAAAAACGGCACATTGGAATTATAACGGAAATCCGTAGAAACCTCAAAAACTGCCCGCAACTACCGAAAATTTTTTAAAAGTCATATGTTATCAATTAGTTAAAAGCAGTATCTTGAGTACAGGCTGCTGGTACAATTACCTAAAAATTATCCAGATAATAAACCTAAGCGCTAGACTCACCAAACGTGCTTATCTTCTCAATCAAACCCCCTAAATTATTCACACAGCATGGGTTTCTCTCGCACTTTACCTGTCTCACGATGTATAATTCGCGGCTATTTTCACTGGTTTAAGGTGTGGTCTATGCAAATTGTTCAGGAAGCGCTCACGTTCGACGATGTTCTATTAGTGCCAGCGCACTCGACTGTGCTGCCACGCGACGTAGAGATGAAGACCCAGCTGACGCGGGGTATTACGCTGAATATTCCGCTGGTTGCGGCAGCGATGGATACAGTTACTGAAGCTAGACTGGCTATTGCAATTGCCCAGGAAGGCGGTATTGGCATTATTCATAAGAATATGACAGCTGAGCAGCAGGCGCGTGAAGTTCGTAGTGTTAAAAAATACGAAAGCGGGGTGATTAAAGATCCAATCACTGTTACCCCGGATGTGAGCATCCGCGATGTTATTAAATTAACCCGCTCAAAAAATATTTCTGGTGTACCGGTGGTTAACGGCGCTGAGCTGGTTGGTATAGTGACCAGTCGCGATTTACGCTTTGAAACTCGCTTTGATGAGCCTGTTTCCAAAGTCATGACACCGAAAGAGCGTTTGGTTACGGTCAGTGAAAATGCTGATCGCAAAGAAGTGATTGCGCTGCTGCATAAACATCGTATCGAAAAAGTGTTAGTGGTCAATGACGCTTTTCATTTGTGCGGCATGATTACAGTAAAAGATATACAAAAAGCCAAGGATTACCCCTTGGCCTGCAAAGACGAACATGAACAGTTGCGGGTTGGCGCTGCTATCGGTACCGGGCATGGCACGGAAGAACGCGTTGCCGCGCTGGTTGCTGCTGGTGTTGATGTCATTATTGTTGACACTGCGCACGGCCATTCTCAGGGTGTACTGGACAGAGTGCGCTGGGTAAAACAAAATTATCCGCAGGTGCAGGTTATCGGTGGCAATATTGCTACCGCAGCGGCAGCGCTGGCGATGGTTGAGGCCGGTGCTGATGGCGTTAAGGTCGGTATAGGGCCGGGTTCTATTTGCACAACCCGTATTATCGCCGGTGTCGGTGTGCCGCAAATTACTGCCGTCAGCAATGTTGCTGATGCCTTGAAAGGTACCGGTGTACCGTTGATTGCCGATGGAGGAATTCGCTATTCCGGCGATGTGGCAAAAGCGCTGGCTGCCGGAGCTCATTCTGTGATGCTGGGTGGTTTGTTTGCCGGTACTGAAGAGGCGCCGGGCGAGGTTGAATTGTTCCAGGGCCGGTCTTATAAATCCTATCGCGGCATGGGTTCTCTGGGTGCGATGTCGCAACAGCAAGGTTCCAGCGACCGTTACTTTCAGGAAGAAACCGATTCGACTGAAAAGCTGGTGCCGGAAGGTATTGAAGGCCGAGTGCCTTATAAAGGCAGTTTGCTAGCCGTGATTCATCAATTGCTGGGCGGAATTCGTGCCAGCATGGGTTACACCGGTAGCCAAACTATAGCCATGCTGCATGAAAAGGCTCAGTTTGTTCGAGTAACCAGCGCCGGCATGCGGGAAAGTCATGTGCATGATGTGACTATTACCAAAGAAGCACCTAATTATCGGATGGAGTGAATTTAGGCGAAAGGCGAAAAAATAGCTCTGTAAAATCAGAGCGGCTTTCGCCTTTCGTCCTTAGGAATTAACTTGAGCCTCTTATTCTCCTCACCCCAACCCTCTCGAGCAAGTTGCCTAAGTTATTTGATCTACGTTCCTTAGCCTTTCATCTTTTGCCTGATTCATAAAGAGTTCTATCGTGAAACAACAATCCCCCAATATCCATACCCACAAAATCCTGATTCTGGATTTTGGCTCGCAATACACTCAATTGATTGCGCGACGCATCCGAGAAATCGGCGTTTATTGCGAAATTTTTTCTTGTGAATGCAGCGAAGAACAAGTTAGAGACTTTGCGCCAAACGGCATTATTTTATCCGGTGGCCCCGAAACAGTCACCAGTGGCGATACCCCCAGGGCTCCGCAGATCGTTTTTGAACTGGCCGTCCCGGTGCTGGGCATTTGCTATGGTCTGCAAACCATGACTGAGCAACTGGGTGGCAAGGTTGAAAGTTCGGATCATAGGGAATTTGGTTATGCGCAAATCAGGGCGCGCGGCCATTCCAAATTACTCAGCGGCATCGAGGATCATTTGTCTCCCGAAGGTTTTGGCCTGCTGGATGTCTGGATGAGTCACGGTGATCGGGTGATTGATTTACCGGCCGGATTCAAACTGATTGCCAGTTCGGACGGTGCGCCGATTGCCGGTATCGCTAATGAAGAACAAGGTTTTTACGGTGTGCAGTTTCACCCGGAAGTCACCCATACTAAACAGGGCGGACGGATTTTGTCGCGCTTTGTACTGGACATTTGCGGCTGCGAGGCTTTGTGGACAGCTAGCAATATTATCGAAGACAGCATTACAGCAGTGCGGAATAAGGTCGGTACGGATCACGTAATTTTGGGTTTGTCTGGCGGTGTTGATTCGTCGGTGGTTGCAGCTTTGCTGCATAAAGCCATTAAGGATCAGTTAACCTGCGTTTTTGTCGATACCGGCTTGCTGCGTTTGCGCGAAGGCGATCAGGTGATGGCGACGTTTGCCGAACACATGGGCGTTAAAGTGATACGTGTCAACGCCGAGCAGCGCTATTTGGACGCTCTGAGCGGTATTACTGACCCGGAACAAAAACGCAAGATTATCGGCGGTCTGTTTATTGACATCTTCGATGAAGAAGCCTCGAAAATCACCGATGCAAAATGGTTGGCACAAGGCACGATTTATCCCGATGTGATTGAATCGGCTGGTTCTAAAAGCGGTAAAGCGCATTTGATCAAGTCCCATCACAATGTCGGTGGTTTGCCGGAAAATATGACCTTAAAGTTGGTTGAACCACTGCGCGAATTGTTCAAGGATGAAGTCAGAAAACTGGGCGTGGAGCTGGGTTTGCCGGCGGATATGGTTTATCGTCATCCGTTTCCAGGCCCTGGTTTAGGCGTCAGGATTTTGGGCGAAGTGAAAAAGGAATTTGCCGATTTATTGCGTCAGGCTGATGCTATTTTTATTGAGGAATTGTACCGCCATGACCTTTATGACAAGGTCAGCCAGGCGTTTGCGGTGTTTTTGCCGGTCAAGTCGGTAGGCGTAATGGGCGACGGTCGGCGTTATGATTATGTGATTGCGATACGTGCTGTTGAAACCATCGATTTTATGACTGCCCGTTGGGCGCATTTGCCTTATGAATTTCTGGATTTGATTTCCCGGCGCATTATCAATGAAGTCCCCGGCATTTCACGCGTTGCTTACGATATATCCGGCAAGCCTCCTGCAACAATTGAATGGGAATAAGCACCGATGAAGCCTGGATGCGTCACGCCATCAGGTTGGCGCAACGGGCCGAGCAGCAGGGCGAAGTTCCTGTTGGTGCTATTATTGTCCAGGATAATCGCTGTATCGCGGAAGGCTGGAATATTCCGATAATAAGCCATGATCCTACCGCCCACGCCGAGGTGGTCGCTTTGCGTGGTGCAGGCGTCGTGATGGAAAATTACCGGCTGACGGAGGCGACCTTGTATGTGACGCTGGAGCCTTGTGTGATGTGTCTAGGTGCAATGAGTCATGCACGTATTAAGCGCCTGGTTTTTGGCGCGTATGATGTTAAACGCGGCGCCGTGTGCAATGCCTTGAGTCTGACCGATGCGAGTTTTTTAAATCACAAGATCAGTTGGGACGGCGGTGTGCTGGAAACACAATGCTCGGACATACTGAGGGATTTTTTTAAAGCTAGGCGCTGAAGGCGCGCACAGCACGCCTTACTTGGCTTGATTAGTTACGTGCTTGTTTATAGGCATTAATCAACGCATTGGTTGAACAGTCATGACTGTCAATGACCTGGTCGTTTTGAAGTTCCGGCAGGATGACCTTGGCCAAGGTTTTTCCCAATTCAACACCCATTTGGTCAAACGAGTTGATGTTCCAGATGACACCTTGGACATAAATTTTATGTTCATAAAAGGCGATCAATGAACCCAGGGTTTTGGGTGTGAGTTTGCTGAATAAATAGGAATTAGACGGTTTATTGCCATCAAATATTTTGGAGGCGACTAGCACAGCGTCGGCTTGGTCTTCAGCCGATAATTCTTGCTTAACTTCTGCGCCTGTTTTACCTTTCATCAAGGCTTCCGGCTGGGCCAGGAAGTTTGAGATCAAAATATCATGGTGCTCGGGCAGCTTGTAGTGGCTGTTGGCGGCGGCGAGAAAATCACAGGGTATCAGTTTAGTGCCTTGATGGATGAGCTGGAAAAAAGCATGTTGGCCATTGGTGCCGGGCTGCCCCCAAATAATCTGGCCGGTGCTGTAATCAACTTTGTCGCCATTCAAATCTATACTTTTACCATTACTTTCCATGTCCCCTTGCTGGAAATAATCCGCAAAGTACAGCATGGATTGATCATAAGGTAACAGCGCGTGCGACTCGGCATTATAAAAATTGTTATACCAAATCCCTAGCAAGCCCATGATTACCGGGATGTTGTTTTCAAAAGGCGCGGCGCGGAAATGTTCATCGGCTTCATGCGCGCCTTGTAACAGCGCCTCAAAATTATCCATGCCTATGTACAAAGCGATAGACAGACCTATGGCTGACCATAATGAATAGCGTCCACCGACCCAATGTCTAAATTCAAACATATTTTTGGTGTCTATGCCGAATTCGGCAACATTCTCGGTGCTGGTAGAAATAGCCACAAAATGCTTGGCAATGGCTTGTTGATCTTGTGCGCTATCAAGAAACCAGCTTCTGGCTGATTTTGCATTGGTCATGGTTTCTTGAGTGGTAAATGTCTTGGACGCAATAAGAAATAATGTGGTCTCTGGAGATAAGGGCTTTAAGGTTTGAACCAGATCGGCTTGGTCGATATTGGAGACAAAATGAACTTTTAAGGTCTCTGAGGCATAGGGAGTAAGCGCTGTTGAAACCATCTTTGGCCCCAGATCGGAACCGCCTATGCCAATATTAACAATGTCGGTAATGGCCTTTCCGGTATAACCCCTCCATTCGCCGGAGCGTACGCAGCCGCTGAAAGTGCGCATTTGAGCAAGAACGCTGTTGATTTGTGGCATCACATCCTGCCCGTCTACATAAACAGGTTGGTTGCTGCGGTTACGTAAAGCGGTATGTAAGACAGATCGATGTTCGGTTTTATTTATTTCTGCGCCGGAAAACATGGCCTTGATTTTTTCATCTAGCCCGGCATGCTTAGCAAGCGCTATCAGTAAAGGTAGGGTTTGATCGTTTATTCTGTTTTTGGAGTAATCAAAAAGGATGTCGTTAAAATGGAGGGAGAATTTGGTATGACGATTGTGGTCAGCGTTAAAACTGTCGCGTAGAAGGTTGTTTTTGGTTTCATCGTGATGTTTTTTTAAAGCTGTCCAGGCTGTAGAAGAGGTCAAAGATGACATGCGGTAAAGCTCCAATTGAATAAAGTTAGCTTAAGTCTACGAAAAGCAGGCAAGGATAGCAATAGTAAAGCAGTGCATTACCTTTTGCTTATGTAATGGCGCTGTAAGGCTGGTCTGTTATCAATTCCTTTATTTGGCTAAATCGATGTGCTAGAGTTGTCAGCTGCTATTAATTAAAAATGTAGCAGCAAATGCTTATTTTTGATGAGTTCAAGCGATATAGGCATTTACATTTTTTATAATAATAATTTCACTAAAACTGGTAGGTATTATGAACAGTACACGCATTTTAAGAAAGGGTTTCCTGGTTGTTCTGGGATTGTTGTTTTCTACAGCGTTATGGGCGCACGGTGGGGCCGCAGGTACCGATACTGATCAATGTAAATTTGAAATGGAACCTACACATTGGCTGCATTATACCGCTTATCAACCGAATGCCTTTCCTGCGGAAGATTTTTGCGCCAATATTCCTCGTGCTAATGAATTGACTTTATTGGTATTTGATTATCAGGACGTTAAATACAGAGGTATGCAGGTTGAATTTGAAGTCACTAAAGAGCCTGAAGGAACTCGGGTGTTCTTTTTGCCTGCTGCAATACATAAAAAAGGCACTGTTGAGTTAAGATTACCAAATGGTGTGCCAGAAGCAGGAAAATATTTGATTCATATTACTCTGGTTCCTGATGCGGATAAAATGGACGCACGTACACAGGGTTCAAGACTGGATGCTCATATGAGCTTTACTGCCGGTGGTGGCCAAGCTGTAAGCAGAAGTTACTTACTCTTGTATGCCTTTTTTGGTTTAGCGGGTCTTTATGTGCTTTATCTGTCACATGCTGGTTTTAAAAGCAAAGTGGATGAAGTCATAGCGAAGCTTAAAGGCTAAATACTATCGTTTCGGGTTCCTCGTTCCCACGCTTAGGCGTGGGAACGCCGATTTTATTGAACAATGGAGGAGGAATAATGGTGAAGTTATTATCGGCTGGGGCACTGATGTTTCTTTTTTCGGCACCCCTATTGGCCGTGGAATATGAAGATCATAGCGGGATGCTGATGGATCATGGCGATGGTCATTTAATGGACATGGCTGGTGGTATGGTGATGGGACAGAATACCAGTACCTTGCCGGGTGGCTGCGAAAAAATTGCTGAGACTAAGGAAATTACAGTACATGCCGGTCATAAATACGCAGAGAAATTTCCCGGTAGAATGTATGCGTTTGATACGCAGGAGTTTAATTTTAAACCCTGTACTAAATTGACGGTGCATTTTATTAACGAGGATAATATTCGTCATCAATGGATGATGCACGGCTTGCCTAAGTATTTATATCCCAAAGGTATGTTTCATTTGGAAGCATCCGGCCCTGCTAAAATTTCTGGCACCTTGATTTTACCCCCTGGCGACAAAACCTATCTGGTGCATTGTGATATTGCCCAGCATATGGAAAAAGGCATGAAAGCCCAATTGAAAGTCGGTAAAGGTGATGGTGATCTGTCTAGTATTCCAGGTGTGACTGCTTACGTTATACCCGATGATTACAAAGGAAGTTTTTCTACCGTGATGGCTGACGTATCTGCCGCCGCTGAAGCTGCGCCGATTGCGGTAGCGGTTAAGGCACCGGTGGTAGCTCCAGTCAAAGAAGATTCCATGATTTCAGGTGTTACCGTGATCGGTTTGGCAATGGGCTTACTGCTTGCTCCCTTTTTAGCGAAAAAATTTAAAGGTATGAGTGCATCAGAAGTGATCGCCACTATTTTTGATATGTTAAGGACTGGAATCGACGCTGTTATAAAACTGGTGTCTGGTTTGATTAAACGATTTACAAATAAAAACAAGATATTGCCCGGAAGTTAATTCCAGGTAAGCTGAGCCCCTACGCTCTTAGAGCGCAGGGGCTTTTTTTGAGCAGAAAAAGTGCAAGATATAAGTTTAGAACTGAGCGGTTTGTTTATCAGCGCCTTTATATCATCGACGATAGCGCCAGGTGGCTCGGAAGCTGTTCTGGCCTATATGGTCGCAACAGGACATTATCAGGTTGAGATGATAGTGATTGTTGCAACGATAGGTAATACCTTGGGTGCAATCACAACCTGGGGCTTAGGCGTACTGGCAGCTAAAAAATACCCTGCATCAACCTTGTTATCAGCAAACAAGCAGAAAGCCCTGGAAGTGGTAAGAAAAAAAGGTAGCTGGACACTGTTTTTCACCTGGTTGCCGGTAATTGGAGATGTATTGTGTTTTGCTGGCGGTTGGTTAAAACTGCCTTTTTTACCGGCTTGTTTAATCATCTTGCTGGGTAAGTTAGGTCGCTATGCGGCAATAGCCTGGATGTTTATGTGAGGCTAATTAAAATTAATAAAAAACTTAAAAGAGGTCGTTGTGTTACGCCATTTTCCACACGTTAACGTTGCTTATGCCCATAGGAAACGGGATTATTTTATAGCGGCGTTTACTTTTTTGTGCGTGGCGATCTGCCTGATCAGCGACGCAGATGCAAGTCTGGAAAAGCAAAATGCTCTCGGTGTTTGCGGTTGGGTGTTTTTGCTGGGCTGGTTGCTGGGAGAAAACCGGGAAATAAGATTGCAGGTGGTTATAGCGGTCATTTTTGCCACGATTGGCGAGCACTTTGCGTCGCCTTTTATGGGCGGATATACTTACCGGTTTGAAAACGTGCCAGCCTATGTACCGCCGGGTCATGGTATGGTTTATTTAACTGCTGTGGCTTTGGGTCGTTCCGGGCTTTTTTTACGCCATGCCAGACACATCGCCAGCTTTGTCGTGTTGGTATGCGGCGCCTGGTCAGTTTGGGGTATTAGCGGCTATGCAGCTCAAGGTGATTCAGTCGGCGCCTTACTCTATTGTGTTTTTTTGGCTTATCTTTTTAAGGGTCGCTCACCGATGGTTTATTTGGCGGCTTTTTTTATTACCACTTGGCTGGAATTGATTGGTACTGCCGTTGGAACCTGGACCTGGGCGGCAATTGATCCGGTTTTGGGGCTACCTCAGGGAAATCCGCCGAGTGGTGTTGCTGCCTGGTATTGTCTGGTTGATGCGGTAGCGATGGGTGGTGCGGCTCCGATATTAAAAGCTGCAACGCATAGCCGTGATTGGCTAAAGTCTGGAAAATTGTTGAAGAGTGTCTATCAAGGTTCGGCAAATAAATAAGCAGCTCTGTTATAAACCGTTGGTATGTATTAATTTAAAAAGGAAATGTTATGGAACGTCGTAATTTTATTAAATTGAGTGTGGCGGGTATTGGCGCGGGTATTATTGCACCAAGCATTGCACTGGCTGAAACCAGTAAATCGGCAGCCGACATTTATTATACAAAAGAGGCGCCCGGTCGCTGGAGCGGCAAGGTTGCAACACACTTACCCACAATTGCAATAGAAAAAGCCAGTGGAAAGGTCACGGTAAAAATCGTAACCGCACATGAAATGAAGGGTTACGAACACTATATTGTTAAACACGTTTTGCTGGACCAAAACTATAAATTTATAGATGAACATCTGTTTGATCCGACCAAGGACACTGCCGCAATATCAACATTTACCTTGCATGATTACAGTGGCCCGATTTACGCGTTAAGCTTATGCAACAAGCATGATTTGTGGTTGAATGGCGCAGAAGTATAAAGGTTGAAGGCTGTAGGTCGGGTTAGCGAGCGTAACCCGACACATTGGAGCCGAAAATTGAGCAATTGCTGAAAATTTGGTAAACATTAACCTTGAGGTATAAGACATGCTACAAACAATTGAAATTGAAATTGATACCAATGGTCAAATTCATATTGTTGAACCCGTTGCAAGGTTACCGGCTGGACGTGGATTATTAACTTTACTTCAAGGTACTTCTGCTGCCAATAAACCTGTTACACATCGACAATTTGATGACTTGTTTGGTATTTTAACCGCAACGCATAGCGTATCACTTGAGGATATGGAATGTGCAATATCACAGCAAGGACAAGAACGGTTAAATGATTGCAATTGATACAAATATCTTGGTCAGAGTGTTGGTCAATGACCCAAAAGCAGAAGAACAATGTCGCCTTGCGCGTGAGTTAATGGCCGCTCATGGTGATGTGTGGGTTTGTAAAATTGCACGGAGCTAAACGTGTTGAGGTTGGACGTTGATTGTATGGTAGGTAATGACTAGCGACTATTCTGTGCAGTCCAAGCCTAAAAAAATCCTCGTTATCGCCATGCGATATCTCGGTGATGTGCTGCTGACTACGCCCTTGATACATTCATTGCGGCAGGCTTATCCTGATAGCCGACTTGATGTGCTGGTATTTAGCAATACCGCTGCGATGCTTGAAGGCAATTCGGATATTAATCAAATTATTACCACGCCTAATCGGCCAAAGTTTATCGATTATTTTCAGCTGTTCAGGCAAATATTTAGACAGTATGATCTGGTTTTCGTTACCCAGACAGGTGATCGGCCTTTTTTGTATGGATTACTGGCAGCACCTTTTCGTGTTGCGATAGTGCCGAAAAAAAATACCACAGGCTGGCGCAAGCGATTTTTTGTCCAGCGCTGGAAAGAGTTTGACGATAATACACACACGGTTTTACAGCACCTCAACTTATTGGATTTGATCAATATTCCAAGGTGTTTTTCACTTATTCCTCCGCAAACTAATAAAGCTCAGCTGTTAACCGACCTGACCAATTATGCCGTTTTACACCCGCATCCCCAGTGGACCTACAAGCAATGGACGGTAGAAGCTTGGGTAGAGCTGGGCTGGTATCTTCATAGCTTGGGACTCCAGCTGGTTCTTTCGGGTGGACCGGCACCGCAAGAAATCGATTATGTTACCGATATTGCGGGCAAACTTCCTGAGAACACCATCAATCTGGCCGGCCAGGTTTCATTGGCGCAGCTGGCAACGGTTATTGCTCAGGCAAAACTCTATATCGGCCCTGATACCGGCATTACTCACTTAGCAGCAGCAACCGGAATACCGGTTATCGCGCTTTATGGCCCGACCAACCCGGTAAAATGGGCGCCGTTTCCTTTTGGCTATCAAGAAAACAGTAATCCGTTTACTAAAAAAGGCGATCAACAGGTTAACAATATTTACTTTGTGCAAGGTGCTGGCGACTGCGTGCCGTGTGATTTGGAAGGCTGCGATCGGCATCAGCAAAGCCGAAGTCTATGCTTAGATAGCTTGTCGCCTGATGGCATTAAACGTTTAGTGCCGCAATTGCTGGCTAAGAGCTAAGGAAAAAATTATGAAGACAGCAAACATTAAACCGCTGGACCATATTTATGTGCTGAATGTTAAACAGTTCACTGAACGCCGTGTCTTTATGGAGAAACAGCTGGCTAAGCATGGACTTGAAGCTGAATTTATTTTTGAGTGGGATGCTGATGAATTGACCGAAGAGGTTAATGAGCGCTATTTTGCGAAAGATAATAACTTATCGGCCGCGCAAAAGTCCTGTGCGCTTAAGCATATTACGGCGTTTGAAAAAATCGTCGAAAGCCAAAACGGCTTTGCGCTGATTTTAGAAGATGATGCGATTTTTGCGCAAGATTTTAGTTTAGGCCTGCAACGGGCATTAATCCAAAGCGGGCAATTTTCAGGTGAAAAAATTATTTATATCGGTTCGGGGGGGAATTTTTTTACGCCGAAAAGTCAACGCAAACCGGGGCAACATCTGTATCTAGGTACACGCGGTCGCTTTACTGATTCCTATCTTATCGATAAAGCTACGGCACAAAAAAGATTGGACTGGATACTGAGGCATAAGATTAGCGATCCGATAGACAATCAGTTTGATAAAATCGACCAGCAACTGGATATAAAAATACTTTGGTTAGAAGACCCTGTGGTAGAGCAAGGCAGTAAAAATGGTTTGTTTTCCAGTGGCATAGAACTCGCACCGCCAACTTGGTTGCAAAGATGGTTATTTGGCTTTGAAAAGCTGAAACGTAAATATATTTATCAATTATGGCGTTAATTAAAAAAGCTATGTTTTCCTACTCCGTTTTCGCAGAAAAATCCCTATCAGCTTGCCGCTATCTGGCAATCATTGTCGCTATTGCCGCACCTGTTTCTACCGCAGTGACCAGCGTGGCTAGCGTGGCGATGTTATTGACCTGGATTGTTTCAGGCTATAGTTGGTCCAGTTTGAAAATATCAGCACGTCAGCCTGCCGGAAAAATGTTGTTAGTATTTTTTGCCTGGCTGGTCATCAGCAGTCTTTATGCGGACACGTCTTGGGCGGATAAAATCACAACCCTGTCCAGCTGGAAAAAACTGATATTCACCTTTGTGTTGTTAGGGCTTTTTTATCAGGCGCAATGGAAAACCCGCTTTGTCTCTTATTATCTAGCGGCGATGTCTAGCGCAGCGGTACTCTCTGTTTTTTTGTGGTTACTGGATATTCACGTCAGGGGCGAGGCTGGCATTATCATGACCAATTATACGTCGCAAAGTTTGGCGTTCGTAATTGCGGTATTGTGTTGTATTTTTTTACTCAAGGAGCCGCTCAGCCGGGTCCAAAAAGGCTTGTTAATAGGGTTGATTGCTTTATTTATAGTTAATATTTTTTTCATCAGTCCTTCGCGTAGCGGTTATCTGGCATTGCCGGTTGCTGTGGTATTTTTGTTTGTTAATCTTTACGGCTACAAAAAACTGCCTCATATTCTTGGGGTTATGGTGGCTGCTTTATTGCTGGTGGCGTTGACTTCAACAACCTTGCAGCAGCGCATTAAACTGGCGGTTGAGGAAAATAACAATGCTCAAACCAGTGAAAATCTGACGTCCATCGGTGTTCGAGATATTTTCAGGAAAAATACCTGGGAATTAATTCAGCAAAAACCATTGCTGGGATATGGAACGTCTAGTTTCAAGGCTGTTTATAGTGCTCATGTTGCTACAAAATATCAGGACTGGCGCGGAGAATCAGTATCGGACCCGCATAACCAGTATTTATTTGTCTGGTTGGAAAACGGTCTGGTCGGATTGTTGCTGTTTTTGATTTATATTTTCACAGCTATCAGGCAGGGCGTGGTTCAGCAGTCCTACGGGGTGATTGCAGCAAGCGTACTTGTTGCCTTTGCCGCCACCAGTTTGTTTAATTCGCATTTTAAAACCTTTCCGGAAGGGCATTTACTGGCCTTTTTTGTCGGCTGTTTATTGGCGGAGCAAGGGCTTGCTTAGTGTCATTGTCATTACCAAAAATGAAGCGGAACATATCGGCCGCTGTTTAGCTTCAATTAATTGGGCGGATGAAATCATCGTTCTGGATTCCGGGAGTCAAGATGGTACGGTAGCCATTTGTCGCCAATATACGGATAAGGTTTATGAAACCGACTGGCCAGGCTTTGGCGTGCAAAAACAACGTGCCTTGGATAAAGCTCAGGGCGATTGGGTTTTATCGATTGATGCGGACGAAGTTGTCACGCCGGAATTAAGAGTGGAAATAGAAACAGCGTTAAAGCAGCAACAGTATAATGCTTACGAAATTCCCCGGCTTTCCAGTTATTGCGGTCGGCAAATGCGTCATGGAGGCTGGTGGCCAGATCATGTATTACGCTTGTTTCGTCGTGACTGCGGTCAATTTACCGATGCCGTGGTGCATGAGCGTATTGTTGTGAGGGGTGAAATAGGAAAACTAAGCCTGCCGTTGCTGCATGATGCTTTTGTAAATTTGGACGAAGTGTTGCATAAGGTAAATGGCTATTCGAGCTTGGGCGCAGAAATGCTGTACCAAAAGGGCGTGCGCTCATCCTTGAGTAAAGCCCTTTTAAAAGGGCTTTGGACTTTTATCCGTACCTATTGGCTTAAGGCTGCTGTTTTGGATGGTCGACAAGGATTAATGCTGTCCATCTCCAATGCCGAGGGCGCTTATTATAAATATCTTAAGTTGTGGGAATTACAAAACTCAGCCACTGTTAAAAAATGAACCTAATCTCCGTTATCGTAACTACCTATAACTGGCCTGCGGCATTAACACTCTGTCTGGACAGTTTATTGGCCCAGCAAGATCCGGCATTTGAAATCATCATCGCAGATGATGGTTCCACGTTTGCCAATCAATCATTCGTTCAGGCGTATTGCGCTAGAAGCCCGGTTCCTGTTCATTATGTGCATCATGAAGATCAGGGCTTTAGAGCGGGAACCATCAGGAATAAGGCTGTTGCGAGCAGTCAGGGCGAATATTTGCTATTTATTGATGGCGACTGTATTTGTCCTGCTGACTTTATTGCCCGGCATCGGCGATTGGCTGAATTCGGGTGTTTTGTGCCGGGAAATCGGGTGCTGTTAACTGAATCGTTTACCCAGGATGTCATTGAACAACAGCTGCACCTGCATCAAAAACCGCTGAGTTATTTTATTTTTGCTAGGCTGCAAAAAAAAATCAATAGAATATCGGCTTTTATCCCACTCCCTTTAGGCAGGCTCAGACGGCTGCAAGCTAAAAAATGGCAAAAAGCCATGACCTGCAACTTGGCTTTATGGAAAAATGATTTTTTACAGGTAAATGGTTTTGATGAGCTGTTTGAAGGCTGGGGCTATGAGGATTCGGATCTGGTCATACGATTGATACATCTTGGCATTACACGTAAAGAGGGCAGATTTGCTGTGCCGGTACTGCATTTATGGCATTGCCAAAATGATAAAAGCAAGCAGGATGATAATTACCAGCGCTTAATGGAACGTCTGCACCAGCAGGATTTTATAGTCGCAACAAAAGGCGTATCTCAGTATTTACCTTAAGAGCGTTCATCAAATAACTTAGGCAACTTGCTCCCTCTCCTGCTGGAGAGGGTTGGGGTGAGGAGAATAAGATGCTCAAGTTATTTCGTACTCATTCCTTAGCCGCCTGACATTAACGAAAATTTTAAAAAACATGAACAAAACATCCACGCATAGCGCTCAAGTATATAAGCGACTATTAACTTATTTAAAGCCACATCGTGGGCTTTTTGCCATCAGCATTATCGGCTTTTTGATGTATTCAGGTACCCAGACCCTGTTTGCAGCCTTGATCAAACATATCATCGATACCTTGCAAACCGAGACGCGCGAGGGCATGAATTATTTACCGCTGTTGTTTAGCGGCTTAATTATCGTGCATGGCATAGGCGCTTATATCGGTAACTATTTTCTGGCCAAAGTATCTACCAATGTCGTGCATACGCTGCGCTGCGAAATCTTTGATCAGTATACGCGCTTGCCCACGGCTTATTTTGATGCCAATAACAGCGGCTACATGATTTCCAGAATAACCAATAATGTCGGGCAGGTTACCCAGGCAGTGACGGATGCAGTGCGCACTTTTGTCCGCGAAGGTTTTACCGCGATAGGCTTGCTAATCTATTTGTTTTATTCAAACTGGATGTTGTCGCTGGTTTTTATCGCTATTGCGCCGATTATCGTGGTATTGGTCAGTTATGTCAGCAAGCGGCTACGGGGCATCAGCAAAAAAATCCAAGAATCGGTAGGCGACATGACCCACATTACCTCTGAATTGGTCGGGGGACATCGGGTAGTGCGCAGTTATGGTGGGGAAGCCTATGAGCGTAGACGCTTTCTGGAAAGCAGCTCGTACAACCGGAGGCAGTCATTAAAGCTGTCAACGACCATGGCTATACACAATCCGATCATGCAGTTCATTATCGCGATAGCCTTGTCAGCACTGATGTATATGGCCTTGTTTTTTATGAAGCAAGCCAGTGTTGGCGAGTTTGTCGGCTATTTAACGGCGGCTTTTCTCTTGCCCAAACCTATCCGAAGTTTAAGTGACGCTAACGGCGATATTCAAAAAGGGATAGTCGCGGCTGAGTCATTATTCGAGGTTTTGGATGAGCCGGGTGAATGGGATGACGGGACCTATCAGGCCGAACGCTGCGAGGGAGCGCTGGAGTTTAAAAATTTGTCGTTTCAGTATCCGGGGGCAAACGAGCAGGCACTGATCGATATCAATTTTAAGGCTGAACCGGGGCAGACGATTGCGTTGGTAGGCGCTTCCGGTGGCGGTAAAAGTACGCTGGCTAATCTGGTTTCACGTTTTTATCCACATGACCAGGGCCAGATATTGCTGGATGGGGTGGAAATAAATGCGTATCAGCTGGCCAATTTAAGAAAACAGCTGGCACTGGTCAACCAGCAAGTGACCTTATTCAATGATACGATAGCCAATAATATCGCCTACGGATCGCTTGCTACGGCAAGTCGAAGTGAAATAACGCAAGCGGCAACAGATGCTTATGCAATGGAGTTTGTCGGCAAACTGGCTCAGGGACTGGATACCGAAATAGGCGAGAATGGCGTCAAGCTGTCCGGAGGCCAGCGGCAACGGTTGGCTTTGGCCAGGGCTTTGCTGAAAGATGCGCCACTATTAATATTGGATGAAGCGACGTCGGCGCTGGATACCGAATCGGAACGCTATATACAGGCGGCGCTGCAAAAAGTCATGCGTAATCGGACCACGCTGGTGATAGCCCATCGGCTATCAACTATTGAAAGCGCCGATATAATCCTGGTTATGGATCATGGACGTATTGTGGAAAGAGGTGCACACACGGAACTTCTGGCAAAAAATGGCGTTTATGCCCGGCTGCATGCTATGCAATTTAAGGAGCCGGGGCCGGTTGGACTATCAAATTCAGACATTATTTAGGACATTATCTTGAGCACATTTATTGCTGAACTCGAACAGCATCAGGCCATGATGGAGCGCTTAGCGGCTTGTTCGGATGCTATTGAGGCAGCCGGAGCGTTGTTGATTGCAACATTAAACCAGGGTGGAAAAATATTATTATGCGGCAATGGGGGCAGTGCCGCTGATTGTCAGCATATCGCGGCGGAGTTGGTGGTGCAATACCAAAAGAACCGCAAAGCACTGGCTGCGATTGCCTTGACTACGGACAGTTCTATTTTAACGGCACACAGCAATGATTTTGGCTTTGAAACCGTCTATTCCCGTCAAATTGAAGCGTTAGCCAGTGAAAAAGATTGTTTGATTGCGATTTCCACCTCGGGACGCAGTAAAAATATAATCAAAGCAGTGGAGGCAGCAAAGATGATGAATATGGCGGTGATCGGTTTAACGGGGGGCGACGGTGGCGAGTTAAGTAAACGGGTTACTCATCCCATTATTGTTCCGTCGGAGGTGACGGCAAGAATTCAGGAAGCGCATATATTAATAGGTCACTGGTGGTGTGGTGCGATTGAGGCTGCGGTATGTTAGCAATCACGCCTGAATTTGCTAAAGCCCGTATCATCGTTATCGGCGATGTCATGCTGGATCGATACTGGTCTGGGCAGGCCGCACGTATTTCTCCGGAAGCGCCGGTGCCGGTGGTCAGGGTTAAAACTATTGAAGACCGGGTTGGTGGCGCAGGCAATGTCGCACTGAACATAGCCAAACTGGGTGGCAAGGTAACTTTACTCGCGGTTGTTGGGGATGATGCCGAGGGCGATATACTCAGGCGCTTGCTGGAAGCGGAAGGCGTGAACTGTGACTTTGTTGTCGAACAGGATATACGCAGCATTTGCAAGTTACGGGTTATGGCCCAGCATCAACAGTTGATACGTATCGATTTTGAAGAAGCGGTGCTAACGTTTAATGCGGATGCGTTGCGGGCAAAGCTGGTTGCTCATCTGCCTGAGCATCAGACTGTGGTATTTTCGGACTATGGCAAAGGAACCTTGGCCGATGTTTCAGCTTATATCAGCGTGGCCAAGCAAGCAGGACTGAAGGTTTTGGTAGATCCGAAAGGCATCGATTATCAGCGTTATGCGCAAGCTGACCTGATTACGCCAAACTTGTCTGAATTGCAGGCAGTGGTTGGCGTTGCTGACACTGAAGCTGAATTGATAGCAAAAGGCCGGGAACTGTTAAAGCAGCAGAAAATTCCGACATTGTTGCTGACTCGCGGCGAGGCAGGCATGACCTTAATCCAGTCTAATCAAACACATTCCTTGCCGGCCCAGGCCAAAGACGTTTTCGATGTGACTGGTGCCGGCGATACAGTTATTGCGGTGATGGCTCTGGGTGTGGCATTGGATATGGCGCTGCCTGATGCGATGTATCTGGCCAATCTGGCGGGAGGCATAGTGGTCGGCAAGCTGGGTACTTCGACAGTATCGATGCAAGAGTTAACAAGGACCATGCACGGTGATCGGGATTCACTATACGGTATTGTTTCGGAAGCTGAATTAGCGCAAATAATGGTCGGTGCCAAAGCCCATGATGAGCGCATCATCATGACTAATGGTTGTTTCGACTTATTACATGCCGGACATGTGACTTATTTGCAGCAGGCCAAAGCGCTGGGCGATCGCTTGGTTGTGGCGGTCAATTCCGACGCATCGGTCAGGCAGCTTAAAGGAGAGTCTCGACCTATTAATGGCTTGCAGGAACGGATGACGGTTCTAGCCGCATTAGCTTGTGTGGACTGGGTAGTTTCATTTGAAGAGGAAACGCCAGAACGATTGTATTGCCGTTTATTGCCTGATGTTATCGTGAAAGGTGGTGATTACAGTTCAGAACAAGTGGCAGGTGGCGATTGCGTTATTCGAGCGGGCGGCGAAGTAAAAATTTTACAGTTTGTTGACGGACAGTCGACAACGGCGATGATTAAAAAAGCGAGGGGACTGGAATGATTGTGGTAACAGGCGGAGCTGGATTTATCGGCAGTAATTTGATTCGAGCGTTAAATCAACGGGGCGAGCGCAATATATTGCTGGTTGATCATCTGGCTAATGGGCAAAAAATGCACAATATAGCTGATCTCGATATCGCTGATTATATGGACAAGACTGAATTCATAGAGAAAATAGGCGTGGCTCATTTTTTTGATGGGGTACGCGCCGTGTTTCATCAGGGTGCCTGTTCGGCGACGACGGAATGGGATGGGCAATATGTGATGATGAATAATTATGATTATTCCAAGCGCTTGTTGCATTGGTGTATTACTAGAAATGTCGCTTTTATGTACGCATCTTCGGCATCGGTTTACGGCGACGGCAAGCAAGGTTTTCGGGTTGATCGCAGTTGTGAGCATCCTATCAATATGTATGCCTATTCAAAATTTCAATTTGATCAATATGTCCGCCCATTACTAACCAAAACCAAAAGTCCGATAGTTGGATTTCGCTATTTTAATGTATACGGACCTAGAGAGCAGCATAAAGATACCATGAGCAGTACGGTGTTTCATTTTAATCGTCAGGTTATTGAACAGAAAAAAGCTAAGCTGTTCGAGGGTTGTGATGGTATGGCGAATGGTGAGCAAAAGCGTGATTTTGTTCATGTCGATGATGTGGTTGATGTTAATTTATGGTTTTTGGATCATCCGGAACAGCGCGGCATTTATAACGTGGGAACAGGGCGGGCAGAAACGTTTAATACAGTCGCAGAGGCGGTGACGGATTGGCATAAACAGGGGATTATCGAATATATTCCATTTCCTGAGCATTTAAAAGGCGCTTACCAGAGCTACACAGAAGCCGATATTTCTGGCTTAAGAGACGCTGGTTATACTAAAGACTTTCTGACAGTTAAGCAGGGTGTCTCAAGATATTTGGACTGGTTAAATACATAAAGCAAATAACCGCTTGACCTAAAAAACAAACTAAGTATAATACGCAGTTCTTTCGGGGCAGGGTCTTTAAGGGATCCGGTGTTAGAAAGAAAAGTTGGCAAGGATGTTGACAAGTTGGCTGGTTAGGTTATAATGGTCAGCTTCTTCGGGGTTTGGTAACAAGCTTCGGCACGGACGGAACGAAAAATAAAGTTAACAAGATGTTGACAAGTTGAATTGGCTCTGTATAATTGTCCAGCTCAACCGGGGGTTTACCTCGGCGCTCTTTAAAAATCTGATCAAAATAATTTGTGTGGGTGCTTGTGATGTGCTGTTTAGGTTAGTAATAAATAGTCGACATGAGAATCT
>CANNNV010000031.1 GCA_947506155.1 Methylococcaceae bacterium | reverse complement strand
GCGGCGGGGCAAAGATCGTAGATAAATACGGGGCGACAGAAGCATCTGTTCCCGTATGAAAGTTGGGACAGCGCCATTCAGCTGGAGTGCGAACAGGGCTCTATCTTAAATTAAAGCATTATTTGTCTGGACAATGGGGGCCACTTTAAAGTGGATGGGATCGCTCTTATTCAAAAGTACCAAGATGGCGTTTATGTTGTCGCCGGTGTCTCCGGCGGCTGGACATTCCGCCTCCCCCTCAAGTTTTCCGGGCGTGCTTAAAATGAATGCAACCTTGTTGTTGGCATCGCCTTTGCAAAGATGGACTGTCACGATTGTTCCCTTGTTGCCTAACGTAAAGTAGACACCTAAAAAGGTGTATTTTAAAATCCAAAAATAAGTGTATATCCGTATAGATTTTATTGTTTTTCTTTGATGGTACCACGGTTAAATTTTGATAGTCACCTTTTATACAAATAAGTTCTACACCCATAGGGAATAAAGGGGTCTGCCCTAGCCTGTCGAAACATTGATTTAATCGGCTAATTATTTACCCTGTTTTTGGCTTGCATCAAGCCGGACGGGGTTTGCAACCCCGTCCGAAACACTTAACCCCGTAAGGTGAATTCGCGCCAGCAATCCGCCATACTCGAAGCCTTGGATCTGATGCCCACTCGGATATTAACAAGTTGACAGCGTTTAGATGTGCCGCGCTCAACGCGCACGGCTACAATAAATGAAGTTGCTTAAATTAATTTAAACTCATTACTTAGCGCTCATCAATGATGAGACATCGTAGACATTGACTGCGCGGTGTGTACCATATTCCAGCCGCGCTGAGCCATCATCAAGCCCATTGCAATTACCAGTATCCCAGAAACCCTTACCATTTGACGCATCACCGCTGGCGACAACAGACTAGCGAACACCCCAAACCCTAGTAATGGCAACAATGTACCCAAACCGAACATCAACAAAATCATCGCACCCTGTTTGGGATCACCACTACCCGCGGCCATCACATACATCGCCTGCAACGGGCCGCAACCCAGCAACAAGCCGGTCAACAGGCCTGTACGCAATGGACTGCGACGACGGCGCAATTCCCCCGCCACATGCCGATTGACCGAAGACGGCAAACGTAAAGTGAAGTGACGTAGCCAGGAAAAAACATTCAACATTTTTAGACCATACAGCAACAAAAAAACACTGGCTACCAATGCCGCGACGCCGCGTATTTCAGAAGTTATCGCAATAGTTGCGCCCAGTAAACCAAAGCCAGCCCCCAGTATTGTGTACGACACGGTTTTACCGAATGCGTAACTCATATGTGCCAGCAACTGACGGATTTTGGGTAACGTCGCATCGGTATAACCCACCACAAAACTTCCACACATGCCAATACAGTGAAAGCCAGTCAAAAAGCCGATAGTGAGTAACAGTAAATAGTTCATCTGGGGTTTGATTTGCTGCATCACGCCCGGCATCAGACTTTTACCCCAAAACGCCACGCCACCAACCACCGTCAGCAATAATACAAAAATCAACACCTGCCGGAATTTTCTGGTTTTTGCCGGTAAGGCTTCAACCATACCATAGCCCTTGGCTTCGATGCTTAAGCGGATAACGCTCTCATCCACAAATACATCGTCGTAGCTGACCTCGACCGTCTGCCGGCGATAGCTGGCATCGACTTTATGAATACCTGGCAGCGCTTTAACGGTGTCGTTTATAGTTTCCTCACAACCAAGACAGTGCATGCCGTTGATCTTTAATTGGCTCGTTTTGATAGTCATTATCTTTTCCTCTTGTTTACAGCAGTACCCAAGCCGGATGGGGTTTTGCAACCCAGCCTGAAACGTTTAAATACGCCGACAACTTACAAAACGTGAGTAAAGTTAGTCATAAGCTCCCTCAATCGCGTGACGGGTTATGTTACCCCGTTGCAACATTCCCAAAGACCAACAATTACATTCAAATCCTCAAATGTTTCGAACGGGGCAACTGCTCTCAATAATGAGCTATGTCGGATTATTGAACGTAGCGATATAATTTGACGCTGCGTACTATTTCCCCGCCTGCATTTTTAACAACAGCTGTTTTTTTTGTTGCATGCGTTCCACTTTCTCAGCGTCTTGTTTTTCTTTACGCGAACAACGAGCCTCATAACGCCGCTTAGCCTGGGCGGATTTTTGCGCTCGTTCGGTATTGTTATCCACAGGTTTCATGATGATGCAATCCACCGGGCAAGGCGCTAGACACAATTCACAGCCAGTACATTCCGAACTTATAACCGTGTGCATGAATTTTGCCGCGCCTACTATCGCATCGACCGGACAGGCTACGATACATTTGACGCAACCGATACAATCCTGCTCAATGATAAAAGCGACACTAGCCGGTTTATGCTGGCCAAATTTGATATTTAGCGGTTTGGGAGCTACGCCCAATAAATCAGCCAGATCGCGTATGCCTTGTTCACCGCCCGGCGGACACTGGTTGATGTCGGCGACGCCTAAGGCAATGGCTTCGGCATAAGGACGACAACCGTTAAAGCTGCATTGTCCGCATTGAGTCTGCGGCAGCAAGGCGTCGATTTGATCGATCAGGGTAGAATTTTCGGGTGATGCAGGCATGTTTTTGTGGTATTCAGATATTCATAGTTCCCACGCTGCGGCGTGGGAATTCAGTTCGCAACGCTACTGCGTTGCGGGACGCTAGCTATTTAACCCGCATTCCAGGCAGCGCACCTTCATCCGGACTCAACACCCAAATATCTTTACCGCCAGGACCTGCGGCCAACACCATGCCTTCAGACAGGCCAAAGCGCATTTTTCTCGGCGCCAGATTGGCGATGACTAGGGTTAATTTTCCTTCCAGCGCTTCCGGTTGATAGGCCGATTTTATTCCGGCAAAGATGTTTCGGGTTTCATCGCCGATGTCCACAGTCAATTGCAACAACTTGTCTGCACCGTCGACATGCTCAGCCTTGATTATTTTACCGATACGTAAATCCAGCTTGGCAAAATCATCAAATTCAATGGTGTCGGCTATCGGTTCGAAGTTTTTAGCCTGGGGCGTTGCTACGGTTTTTACCAGATTTTCTTTGGAGGCTGCCACTATCATTTCGATCTTGTCGGCCTCAACCCGTGTCATCAATGGCTTGAAGTCATTGATAACATGGTTTAACAAGGGCTGGGCTTTAATCGGCCAGACCTGAACCGGGATATTTAAAAAGCTTTCCGCATTACCGGATAAAACCGGCAGCACCGGCTGCAAATAAACGGCTAGCAGGCGGAATAGGTTAATCCCCATCGAGCAGACTTCATGCAGCTCCTGATCCTTGCCTTCTTCTTTGGCAATCAACCAGGGTTTTTTGTGATCGATATATTGATTGGCAAGATCGGCCAGCGCCATGATTTCCCGCATCGCTTTGCCAAATTCCCGAGTCTCGTAATATTCAGCAATCTGGCTGTGGGCATCGACAAATTGATCAAATAAGGCCGGCTCTGAACAGTGTTCCGATAATGTATTAGCAAAGCGTTTACTGATAAAACCGCTGCAACGGCTGGCGATATTGACCACTTTTCCGACTAAATCGGAATTGACCCGCTGACTGAAATCATCAAAATTCAAATCGATGTCATCGACCCCGGCACTGAGTTTGGCGGCAAAATAATAGCGTAAATATTCCGGATTCAAGTGTTCCAAATAGGTACGCGCAGTAATAAACGTGCCGCGCGATTTGGACATTTTTTCGCCATTCACAGTTAAAAAACCGTGGGCAAAAATCGCGCTGGGCGTCCGAAAATGTGCGCCGCTAAGCATCGCAGGCCAGAATAGAGCGTGGAAATAAATAATGTCCTTGCCGATAAAATGATATAGCTCGGCATCGCTGTTTTTGGACCAAAATTCATTAAAATCCAGGCCTTTTTTATCGCACAGGTTTTTAAAACTCGCCATGTAACCGATAGGCGCATCCAGCCAGACATAAAAATATTTGCCGGGCGCATCGGGAATTTCAAAGCCAAAATACGGTGCATCGCGGCTTATATCCCATTGCTGCAAACCGCCCTCCAACCATTCAGCCAGTTTATTGCGGACTTCGGGTTGCAAATGGCCGGCACAAGTCCAATCGCGCAGCATGTCGGTAAAGTTGGCCAGATCGAAAAAATAATGCACCGAATCTTTTGCCACCGGTTTTGCGCCCGAAATTGCGGATACCGCGTTTTTCAGTTCGGTGGGCGAATACGTTGCGCCACAGGCCTCGCAGCTGTCGCCGTATTGATCGAGAGCACCGCATTTAGGGCATTCACCCTTAATGAAACGGTCCGATAAAAACATGTTTTTGATCGGATCAAAAGCCTGGGTAATGGTGCGTGAGCTGATATGCCCGGCATCGCGCAAACGTTCATAGATCAGCGTTGAGTAGGCTTTATTTTCGTCCGAATGGGTACTGTGATAATTATCAAACGCCACGCCAAATTCAGTAAAGTCGGCCAGATGTTCCTTGCCCACTTGTGCGATCAATTGTTCCGGACTAATGCCTTCACGATCGGCTCTGAGCATGATCGGCGTACCGTGGGTATCATCGGCGCAAACGAAATAACACAGATTACCGCGTTGCTTCTGGAAACGCACCCAAATATCGGTTTGTATATACTCAACCAAATGACCGAGATGTATGGGGCCGTTGGCATAGGGCAAAGCGCTGGTAACGAGAATTTTTCTATCTGACATAGTATGAAAAGTTAACAATTTGTAGGCAAAATCAGTACGCTATTATCGCATAAAATAAACATAATCAGTGATTATCAACTGTCGAATAAGTGCAATGGCTTAGGTAAGTCGGTAAACTACCACTTATTAGCGTTGGTTATTAACCTGGCATTATTTATTTATCACTAAGGAAGCATGAATATGGCGAACATCGAAAAAGTTGATATAGAAGAGTTACTGCGTACCTTTATCGATCCCAATCACGGGGCCGATTTGGTGTCTGCAAAATCGGTTAAAATCATCACGTTGGATGGAAAAAACGTCAGCGTTAAACTGGAGCTGGGTTATCCGGCTAAAAGCTATTTATCCGAACTTAAAGCGGAGGTTGAAGACCTGCTTAAAACACTGGATGGCATCGGTCATGTCAGCGTTGAGGTCAATGTAAAAATTGTATCTCATGCGGTGCAACAGGCGTTGAAACCCTTGGCCAATGTCAAAAATATTATCGCAGTGGCTTCCGGCAAAGGCGGCGTTGGTAAATCGACAACAGCAGTCAATCTGGCCCTGGCTCTGGCCGCAGAAGGCGCTAATGTCGGCATACTCGATGCAGACATTTATGGCCCCAGCATTCCGATGATGCTTGGACTTTCGGGCTTTCCAGAAAGCAAAGACAAAAAAACCATGATGCCTAAAATCGCTTATGGCATACAAACAATTTCTATCGGCTATCTGATCGAAGCTGATCAGGCCATGATTTGGCGTGGCCCTATGGTAACCACCGCCTTGCAGCAATTGCTGAAAGACACCAACTGGGATAATCTGGATTATCTGGTGGTCGATTTGCCGCCGGGCACCGGTGATATTCAATTAACCTTGTCCCAGCAGATTCCGGTCAGCGGCGCGATTATAGTGACCACGCCGCAGGATATTGCGCTGATTGATGCACAGCGCGGCTTGGGCATGTTTGAGAAAGTCAACGTGCCGGTATTGGGTCTAGTTGAAAACATGAGCATGCATATTTGCAGCAACTGCGGCCATGAAGAAGCCATTTTTGGAACAGGCGGCGGGCTTGCCATGGCGGAGCGTAACCGTATCGAATTTCTGGGCTCATTACCGCTGGACATTAATATCCGAAAATTTGCTGATGGCGGCACGCCAACGGTAATTGCTGATCCCGATGGACACTCGGCGCAGATTTACAAGCAAATAGCTCGTAAAACAGCGGCCAGACTCGCGTTAAAGGCTAAGGATTTCACCACAAAATTTCCAACTATCGTCGTGCAAAACACCTAAATACAACAATATGGCACAGGAATTCATCTTGTGCCTGCTTCATCTCTGTGTAAAAATCAAACCCTTATAAAAAACTGGATATTTCATGAGCATTAAGTCGGACAAGTGGATACGCCGCATGGCGGAACAACAAGGCATGATCGAGCCGTTTGAAAGCGGTCAGGTTAGGGATTCTGAACGGGGCCGAGTTATTTCTTACGGCACCTCAAGCTATGGTTATGATGTCAGATGTTCGGACGAATTTAAGATTTTCACCAATATCAATTCTGCGATTGTCGATCCTAAAAACTTTGATTCCAGCAGTTTTGTCGATGTTAAATCTGATGTCTGCATCATTCCGCCTAACTCGTTTGCCTTGGCCAGAACCGTTGAATATTTTCGTATTCCGCGTGATGTATTGACGATTTGCCTGGGAAAATCAACTTATGCGCGTTGTTTTCGAGGTGATACCCGTGTCGCTTTAGTCGATGGAACAGCACCTTCTCTAGAAGAGATGTCGAAGCGAGCTGAACAAGGCGAATTATTTTGGGGATACAGCATCGGTGAAAATGGCCGGTTAATTGTCTCCCAACTAGAAGCACCGCGTTATATAGGCCGCGACAGTTTGGTGGAAGTACAGCTCGATAATGGCAAAAGTATTTTTGCTACACCGGATCATCAATTTATGTTGCGTGATGGCCGCTGGCAAGCGGCCGCAGAATTATCTTCTGGTAGTTCATTGATGCCGCTATACCGGAATTTGGCGCGTGGTTATGAAATGGTTTATCAGCCGCTGAACGGCCATTTGTACCCAACGCATCGGCTGGCAGATGAGTGGAATTTACGGCATGGCTTATACGAAGATGTTCCCGGAACTCACCGTCATCATGTGGATATTGACCGCTTAAACAACAATCCGTGGAATATCGTTCGCATGGATGCCAGCGCTCATATATCACTGCATAACGCGGAAACTTATGGTGTTGATTTTGATCCGGCAGAGCATAGTGCAGCTATCCGTGAAGCACTATATCAGCGCATGCAAAATCCAGAATGGGCTGCGCAATATTCGGCCTTGCAAAGCACACGAGCCACCCATTTCTGGCATGATGATGCGTATAAAATGGAGAGAGATCAATTATTGAAGGATCGTAAAAACCCTTCCGATGCAACTCGATCAGCGCACCGTGAGGCGATGATTGCCCGTTATCATGACCAGTCAGAACGGGTTCAGCAAGGTGAGCGTATGAAGTCGGTATGGCAACAAGCTAGCCCCGAAAGACGGAAAAATCAGGCGGACATTGCGCGTAATCTACGTTTGCGTGCTGAAATTACCGATCAGGTTGTCAGCGCTGCGCTGCATCAAACCGGTTCTATCCGTGCTGCGGCGCGTTTACTGGATTGTGACCGTGCCGTATTCAGACGTTTTCCCCAGGTATTAAGCGCGTTCCGTGGTCAGTCTATGCCCCCAGAGACCGCTGCTCCAAACAACCATAAAGTCGTGGCAGTGCGTCCGGTAGCCGGTGATCATGATGTCTACTGTTTAACGGTGCCGGAGGCTGGTAACTTTGCGTTGGAAGATGGGGTTTTTGTGCACAATTGCGGCATCATTGTAAATGTAACGCCTTTAGAGCCGGAATGGGAAGGTCATGTAACGCTAGAATTTTCTAATACCACGACACTGCCGGCAAAAATATATGCCAACGAAGGGGTGGCGCAAATGTTGTTTTTTGGTGGCGACGAGGTTTGTGAAACGTCGTACAAGGATAGGGGGGGCAAGTATCAAGGACAAACCGGGGTGACGCTTCCGAAAGCGTAACTAACGAATATGGTAGGGGGCAGGAAAATATCTATCAGGAAACCATTAATGGTAACCTGATAGGATCAGATCAGTATTAGATTAAGCTTTTTAATGCTTCAAACATTTTCATTGCTTCTTTTAATTCTTGTTCAGCTTCTTGTAATGCTGATTCTCTAGCATGTTTTCCAGCAGATTTCAATTTAGCATTAGCTTTTGAACGTGCATTATCAACTTTATCATTAGCATTTATTTCTTTACTTGAATCAGAAGCATCTTTGATAAGATCAGCAACTTTTACGCCCTCTGAACCACTAGTCGCAGCATCTAACGCTGTTTTAATTTTAGCTGTTGTTATATCAATCGCTTCAGCAGGAAGATACGTAACTCTACCTTTATCGGTTTCAGCCAAGGCTGAAGTTGAAACAGCACTCATAGAAGCTGCAATTGATAAAGATAATAAGATTGTTTTTAAGATTTTCATATTGCACTGGTCCTCAAGTTATTGTTATTTTTAATTAAATTGGCCGTGTAACTATTACAAAAAATAATAGTTATATACCAACAATTATTTTAACACATTTTAAGATTTCACAACCATTGATGGCAGTGTGAAAAAGAGTGATTTTTAGAGGGTTTTATTTTTTAAGAGCAAATCAGATTCAATCACAGCATTAAAAAATAATTGAATCTGACCTTATAGCATTTAGATATTAATGAGTTAAATCGTATTTAGCTTTCATTTCAGTGAATGATTTTAAAGCATCCGCTAAGCCAGCTTCTGCTGCGGCTAGATCACCTGTATCAACAGATTTACGAGCGGCTTTTAATACATCAGTCGCTTTTTGACGTTGACGCTCAGTAATTTCAAATCGGAATTCTTTAGATGCTTGAGCAGCCTTAAGAATATCTTGTGAAGCAGTTGATAAATCACCACCTTTTACTGCAGCTTGCGCAGTTGCTATGCCTGAAAGGGTGTTTTCAATAGCTTCTTTAACAGCAGCTTCGCCTTTAGGCTCAGCAAAAGCAGAGGTTGAAATTGCAGCCATAGACAGGGTCATAACAAGAGAAATTACGATTTTTTTTAATACTTTCATTTAGATTAAACCTATATATTGTTGATATTTTTTGTTCAGCATAACCATCAAAATGCGATTTTATGCAAAAAAAGCAAGCAACCAACACCATGAAGAGCTTATACCGCAAGGCATTTTAGCACAGAAAAAATGAATTAGAATTTAATGAATACCGAATTATTCATCATCTCTTTTGATATCAATAACCGTTTCTCCAGCATGGTCTTCGGATATTATGAATAAAATTGGCGCACAACAAACCGAACAATCTTCATAATACTGCTGTGACCCAGAACTATTGTCTACCAACACATCGAGTGATTCCCCACAATAAGGACAATCAATAATAATTTCTTCTAGTTCGTACATTTTTAAATGTTTCTGAGTAAAGTATCCAGCCAGGATGTTGGTAAAATACGCTTTAGCACCGCGAACAAATAGGTTGGGAAAGTGACATAATAACGTAGCTTTGGTCGCTTAGCTTCTAAGGCATGAATAACTTTTTCGGTGACAGCTTCTGACGGCAATGTAAATGGAGCGGCTACACCTTCTTTCTGCAAACGCTCTACCATAGCTCTATAAGCCTCTTTATGTGAGCTATGCGCTGAATCTATATTTTTTTGATACAAGGCAAAGGCATTTTTTCTAAAGTCGCTTAAAATTGGCCCAGGTTCGATTAACGAAATATGGATCTGAGTTCCATAAAGTTCCAACCGTAAAGTATCAGCTAAACCTTCCAACGCAAATTTACTTGCATTGTAAGCCCCTCGATAAGTCATCGCAACAAATCCCAAAATTGAACTGTTATAAATAATCCGGCCATGTCCCTGTTCGCGCATTAACGGTATGATTAAGTTGGTCAGTTCATGAGTACCAAATAAATTAGTTTCAAATTGAAATCTCAATATATCACGGGATAAGTCTTCAACAGCGCCTGGTTGACCAAAAGCTCCATTATTAAATAATGCATCGATTTTTCCATCAGTTAAATCAATCGCTAAACTGACGGCTTGCTGTATGCTGTTGCTGTCAGCCAAATCCAATTGTAATGCTGTAAAACCTTCTTGTTGCAACCGGGCTACATCTTCGATTTTTCTTGCTGTTGCAATAACATAATGCCCCCGTTTTTTTAATTCCATCGCAGTGGTGTAACCAATGCCGGTAGAACAACCAGTGATTAATATAGTTTTTGATATCTTCATCTGCTGCTTAATTCATGTTCGGTAAAATAAAAAAAATTTCCACTGCTGCAATTGACTAAAAAAACTAAAGTTTTTCTCGTACTTTTGTTATGTAATTCAGATGCTTCAACGCGAGTACATCGTTCTGTGGCTAAAGCTTTTTCTGCTGCAAATCTTCTTAAACGTTCAATATCAGGAAGTCTGTTTTGATAAACGCTGACCAATTCGGGCAAGTGATCAAGATCATAAGGCAGAATAGAAAATGCTGAAAATTTCTCTGGATTATTTTTAACTAAAAACTGATTTTTTGCGCTTTCACTCAATGTGGCTTGTTTTTGTAACAGCCGCCCTTTTTCAAGCTTTCCATCTTGTTCTTTTTTTTTCAAAAGCTCATTTTGTTTTTTTTGATCTGAATTGTCAATTGTGCTGCGGGGTTTGATATCAATTTGTACTGCATTGTCCTGCTTATCACAAGCTTTTGATTGATAATCAGTTTTCCCCTTTTCATCGGTACATTTATAAATCTGTGCAAAAGAGCAAGTTGAAAAAAGGCTTCCTAAAATAAGCAGTGCAATTTTCATTTTTTTATTATTCAGTAAAATTTTAATTTGAGAGAGTATAGGCGATAGAGGCTAAGTGTAAACTAAACATTGTGAGGGTAAATTTTGCAGTTATGTAATGTAAGATCTGACAAGTCAAGTAAATTGCTTTTTTTAGGCTAAATGGGCTCAAAAATATTTTTTTGGCTCAAGATTAATAATAATATATTAAAAGATCTTAAAAGCCTATTATTACTATTAAGCAGCGTAAAATCTGTGGATAAGTCGGTTATTTATTTTTAAATCAGTTAGTTGGCCTGTGGACTACTATGTGCATAAGCCTGTGAATAACCTGTGGATGAATTGTGCATAACTATGAAAATTAAGTTATCTACAGGCTTATGCACAGCTTATCCACAAGTTATACCGGACTTATCCACAGCTTTAAGCTATGTTGTCTTGAGCCATAAATGTATAAAATAGCCATCAGTTTTTGATTTATAGACAAACGATTATCAAAAGCCGACCACTTACATGTTTTAGTGTGTAGGTTTTTGTATAGTGATTTAAAGATTAACTAACCTCATGTCAGAACAACTATGTTAGAAAAAAACGGCAATAAAGATACGGTTCAACCAGCACTCATGGGCTTAAAAAACTATATCACTCAGCAGATTATCGGTCAGGATGTACTGGTTGAACGGATGCTGATCGGCTTATTGGCTGATGGTCACATTTTGGTTGAAGGTGCCCCTGGTTTGGCCAAGACCCGTGCAATAAATGTATTAAGCAAAGGCATTCAAGGTGATTTTCATCGGGTACAGTTCACCCCCGATTTATTGCCTGCTGATTTAACCGGTACCGAAATTTACCGTCCTCAGCAGGGCACATTTGAATTTCAACAAGGACCTTTGTTTCACAATTTAATTTTAGCCGATGAAATCAACCGGTCCCCAGCCAAAGTTCAGGCCGCGTTACTGGAAGCGATGGCCGAGCGCCAAATAACGGTTGGCCAAGCGACGTACCCACTGCCAAAATTGTTTATGGTCATGGCTACGCAAAACCCCATCGAGCAGGAAGGCACTTATCCATTGCCAGAAGCGCAATTGGATCGTTTTTTGCTCCATGTGAAAATTGATTACCCGAAAGCTGAACATGAAAAAAGCATTTTGCATTTAGCCAGAGCAGAAGCGCGTTCCGGTTCAGTAAAAAATACTGAACACTATCAACCCATAGAGCAAAAGACCCTGTTTGCCGCACGTAATGAAGTGCTGGATTTATATATGGCGGAAAGTCTTGAAAATTATTTACTGCAGATTATTCTGGCTACCCGTAATCCTGGAGCCTATGGTGAGGATTTGTCTTCCTGGTTGCAATATGGCGCAAGTCCTAGAGCCAGCATAGCTCTGGATCGCTGTGCTAGAGCTAAAGCCTGGTTGGCACAGCGCGACTTTGTTAGCCCGGAAGATATTCAGGATATGGCTTTTGACGTGTTACGGCATCGGCTGATTTTGTCTTATGAAGCGGAAGCAGAAGGTATGACTACCGATGATTTTATTAAAGAACTGATTGCTAGAGTTGCAGTACCTTGATGTTTTTTAAACAAGCTACCCAGACTGAGATATTGACCAGCGAATTGGTTTTTGTCTCGTTAAAGACTTTGATCGATTTAGCTAAACCTGCTGCCAACTTAAAGCTGAAACACGTAGCGATACGATCAGGGCAAAGCGGCGGTTATGTATCTCGATTCAAGGGTCGTGGCATGGAGTTTGAAGAAGCCAGAATTTATCAGCCCGGCGATGATATACGCAGCATCGATTGGCGAGTCACCGCGCGTACCGGAACTCCTCATACCAAGGTTTTTCGGGAGGAGCGAGAAAGGCCAGTATTTATTTCCGTGGATAACCGGCCGGCAATGCACTTTGCAACACGCGGTGTTTTCAAATCGGTATTGGCTGCCAAAATTGCAGGTTTATTGGCCTGGGCCGCCCAGGATCATGGTGACAGAATTGGCGGGCAGATATTTACCAGTAAGCAGTGTCGTGAATTAAAACCGAAAAATGGTAAACATGCGGTATTACGGTTTTTAAATGCTCTTGTTTGTAGGGATGATTTGAAGGAATTAAACTCTGCAATTACGCTGGAACAGGTATTGGCAAGGCTAATGCAGCACGCGCGTCCAGGCAGTCTGGTTTATCTCATCAGTGATTTTCGCGGCATTAATGGGCAAGTTGAAACCTCTTTGGCAAAACTGTCACGGCATTGCCAAGTAGTGTTGATTTTTGTCTACGACCCTTTGGAAAGCCGGTTACCGGAACAAGGTCGCTATCGATTTACTGACGATGTGCGTGATGTAGTTATCGATACCCGAGATCTTAATCGGTTACGGACTTATCAACAGCATTTTGCCGAGCGCCTAGAACAGTTGGAGCGGCTAGCCAAAAAACTGGGCTTGGGATTTATACTATGCAGCACCACAGATGATCCGATACAACGTTTACGATAAATGAACTCGACTCTCCTCGCTTTAAAAGATATACACGAACCCCCTGCCCTAAGTGACTGGCCTCCAGCCATCGGCTGGTGGATATTGGCGGTAGCCATTCCGTTATTGCTTATATTGTCGATCTGGATTTATAAAAGACTGACTCGCAAGAGTGCTGTTAAAACGGCAAAAAAAATATTAGCAAAATTAAAACAAGACGCAACACAGGATAACGTGACCAAGGTCAGAGAACTTTCTGTGCTGCTCAGGCGGGTAGCCATCAGTCTGTCGCCACGAGATCAGGCCGCCGGTTTAACTGGATTGCAATGGCTGGTATTTCTCGACAGTTCGTTAAAAAATGCGCCGTTCAGTACAGGCATAGGCAAACTTTTGATCGACGTGCCGTATCGAAAAAATCCGGTCACAGCACAGGAAGTTTCCCAATTAATAGAACTCTGCGAAGTGTGGCTTAAAGTCCAGCCAACAATTCAATACAAATTAAAATCATGATGCACTTTGAATGGCCCTGGTTGTTGGCGGTTTTACCTTTACCTTTATTAATCCGTTGGCTGTTACCTGCTCATAAGCCTGCTGAACAATCGGCTTTAAAAGTGCCGTTTCTGGAGGATTTTTCAGGCGGTGAAACCAAGGCTATTTCGCAAACTCGGCAATGGCCGTTATGGCTAGCGGCATTAGCCTGGCTATTATTGGTGATTGCCAGCACTAGGCCGCAATGGTTGGGCGAGCCTATTGAACAAGCAATCAGCGGCCGAGATTTGATGCTGGCGGTGGATTTGTCCGGGAGTATGGAAGAACAGGATTTTTTTATTAATAAAAAGCCGGTAGACCGGTTGACTGCAGAAAAAAGCGTTGCCGGAGAGTTTATTAATCGGCGCATCGGTGATCGAGTAGGCTTAATCCTGTTTGGTACTCAGGCTTATTTGCAAACCCCGTTAACCTTTGACCGAAAAACGGTGATGACGTTGTTAAACGAGGCAGTTATCGGCCTAGCTGGAGATAATACTGCGATAGGTGATGCGATAGGTCTGGCGGTGAAACGGCTTAAAAATGAGCAGGCTAACAGCCGAGTTTTAGTGTTAATGACCGATGGCGCTAATACCGCCGGTGAAGTCTCGCCGTTAAAGGCTGCCGAGTTAGCGGCCGCTCAGCATCTAAAAATTTACACGATTGGGATAGGCGCAGATGAAATGATCGTACGCAGTTTTTTTGGTAATCGTAAAATTAATCCTTCTGTCGATCTCGATGAAAAAACCCTGATCAAAATTGCAGAAAGCACCGGGGGTCAATATTATCGGGCTAGAAATACTGATGAGCTGAATAATATTTATATGAGACTGGACGAACTGGAACCCGTGGAAAAAGATAAACAATATTTCAGACCACGCAGCGAGCTATATTTCTGGCCGTTGTCATTTGCATTGGCTTTGGCTGCGGTCATTGCCTTGTCCAGACTACGCATATCATGAACATCGCAGATTTTCATTTTATCAGGCCATACTGGTTGCTGGCAGTCTTGCCTTATATGCTGACCCTGGTATTAATGCTTAGGAATAAGCTATCTCAGGGCAACTGGTCGACGGTCTGTGATCCTGGCTTATTGCCGTATTTGCTACAAGAAAAGCCGATCAGGCAAAGTCGTTTACCATTAACGGCAGCGGCGATCGCGGCCTTGCTGGTTATTATTGCGCTATCCGGGCCAAGCTGGGAACGATTACCGTCACCGGTATTTAGAAATGATTCAGCGTTGGTGATTGTGCTAGATTTGTCCCGATCGATGGATGCTACCGATATTAAACCGAGTCGCTTGATTATGGCGCGTTATAAAATCGCTGATATTTTAAAACAGCGTAAAGACGGTCAGACAGCGTTGCTAGTTTATGCGGGTGACGCATTTACTGTCACCCCACTGACCGATGATACCCAGACCATAGACAGTCAATTGTCAGCCTTAAATACCGATATTATGCCCAGTTCGGGCAGTAATTTATCATCGGCACTGGAAAAAGCCGTGGAATTATTCAAGCAAGCGGGTTTGCAAAAAGGCCAGATTTTGTTGGTCACCGATGGCGTAGAATTGGATAAAACTCTATTCACGGTAAAATCGCTGGATAACTATGGCCTGTCGATATTGGGCGTAGGTACCGATGACGGTGCACCGATAGCACTGCCTGAAGGCGGTTTTGTCAAGGACAGACTGGGGACTATTGTGGTGCCTAAATTAAATTCTAGCGAGCTGGCGAAACTGGCAGCAGCGGGTAACGGAATTTATCAAACCATAACCGCAAATGACGCCGACATTCAAAACTTACTGGCCTCTATGGATAAATCGGTAGCGCAGCAGGATAAGGAAAACGATACGGTATTGCTGGATCAGTGGGCAGATAAAGGCCCCTGGCTGTTAGTGCTGGCTATGCCTTTGGCGGCATTAATCTTTAGAAAGGGCTTATTGTGTTTTGCCTTGCTATTGATCCTGCCGTTCCCTAAAAACAGTTATGCGCTGGGCTGGCAGGATTTATGGCAGACCAAGGATAGCCAAGCGTTACAGGCTTATAAAAAACAGGATTATGCGAAGGCTGCCGAGCAATTTGAAAACCCGGACTGGAAAGCTGCAGCTCAGTACAAAGCGGGCGAATACGATAAAGCACTGGAAACTTTGAAAACCAGCAAATCCGACCAGAGCGCTTACAATCAGGGTAATGCGCTGGCTAAAGCTGGTCAGTTGGAAGACGCGATCAAAGCTTACGAAAAAGCGTTAAAAAGTAACCCTGATGATAGCGATGCCAAATACAACAAAGATCTGGTCGAAAAGGAACTGAAAAAACAGCAGCAAAAAAAAGACGACAAACAACAAGATAAAGACAATTCTGATAAAAACAAGGAGAGTAATCCAGCTGAGGATCAGAAACCTGATTCAAATAAAAACGACCAAAAACCTGAGCAAAAGCCATCGGATCAACAACCATCCGACGACAAACAACAAGAAGACAAAGCTGAGCAAAAAAAGCAGGAAGATTTACAGCCCCAGTCAGCTGAGCAGGATAAAAAACCAGCTAAGCAGGACAAGACTAAAGAGCAACAGCCAGCCAACAGCCAGCCGTCGGATGAGCAGCAGCAAGCCAATGAACAATGGCTTAAACGAATCCCTGATGATCCGGCTGGCTTGTTAAAACGTAAATTCAAATATCAATACGGGCAGCGTGGTCGCCAGGAAAGCGGTGATGCCGGTGCATGGTAATAAAATTGCCGTTTTTGGTGAAGCATTATTCGATCACTTTCCTGATGGTCAGCAAGTCTTGGGTGGGGCGCCGTTTAACGTAGCCTGGCATCTTCAGGCTTTTGCTCAGTTGCCATGTTTTATTAGTCGTGTCGGCCTGGATGCCGCTGGCGATAAATTCAAGCAAGCCATGCAGTCCTGGGGCATGGCTGTTGAAAATCT
Source organism: Methylococcaceae bacterium (assembly GCA_947506155.1). GTDB lineage: Bacteria > Pseudomonadota > Gammaproteobacteria > Methylococcales > Methylomonadaceae > Methylobacter_A. The sequence continues at coordinate 6,946 of CANNNV010000031.1, read as the reverse complement.
GCAAATTGATCCAGCTTATCCTACCGGAACAGTGCGAGTGATCATTGACGATGATGAACCTCGCTACGAGATTTTAGCTAATCAGGCTTATGATTTTATAGCGATGCCGCTACTGGGGGTGCAGTATAGCGTTATTTATCATGGAATCCTGGCCTTGCGTAGTCCTGTTTCAAAACAGGCGTTACAAGCTTTAACCGCGAATCATCGGGGCAAAGTTTTTATTGATGTTAATTTGAGGGAGCCCTGGTGGGACAGAGCATCGGTCAACCGGTGGCTGGATCAGGCCAACTGGGTCAAACTGAACCATGAAGAGTTAAAATTGCTATCGTCAACACCAAACACCTTACCAGCTACGATGCGGCTATTTTTGGCTAAACATGAGCTTGACGTTCTGGTGGTCACCTGTGGTAGCCGTGGCGCGTTGGCTATCAATAAAACCGGTGATTTTATTGACGTTGCACCGACACCAAATTTAGCTATCGTTGATACCGTGGGCGCCGGTGATGGCTTTTCGGCAATTTTATTGCTGGGCTTGCAGCTGGGTTGGTCATTGCAATTGACTATGGAAAGGGCGCAGTCGTTTGCTTCTGCGATAATAACCCAAAGAGGCGGCACGGTTCAGGATGTAAATTTTTATCGGCCGTTCCTAACGGCCTGGAATCTCGATTAATTAAATAATAAACATGATAAAAAAACTGTTGTTTCTGCTGATACTGCTGAATTTTGCACCTACGAGTGCATTTTCAGCACAAATCACTGTGTCGTTTGATCGTAATCCGGTTAGTGTGACTGAATCTTTTCAGATTATTTTTACCGCCAACGACACTCCGGATAATGATCCAAATTTTTCCCCGCTGGAACAGGATTTTGAGATACTCGGTCAAAGTCAGAGCAACAATTCTTCATGGATTAACGGACAATTTAGTAAGACTATGCAGTGGACTCTTGATGTCTTGGCTAAGCATCCCGGTAGCCTAGAGATTCCTGAAATAAACTTTGGTAAAGATGTTAGTCAACTCAGTAGTATTCTGGTTATGCAGGGTGCGGCTAATAAAGTCATTGATAGCAATGGAGATTTGTTTCTGGAGGTCGAGGCTAGCCCTCAAAATCCTTATGTACAATCTCAGGTTATCTATATTGCCCGCTTATATAGACGTGTCGAAATCGCTCAGGCCGGTTTGAGTGAACCGGAACTGGGCGATGCAGTAATTGAAAAATTGGGCGATGACAGCAATTACAATACCCAGATCAACGGCGTGAATTATTTAGTCACTGAGCGTAAATATGCAATTTTCCCTCAGAAAAGTGGATCTGTGACGATCAAACCTATGTTATTAACTGCAGAAGTTGTTGCTAATAAGCAAAGTTTTAACAGTTTTTTTAGTTCAAGCGCGACCCAGACCAAAAAAATTAGCTCAAAATCGGTAACACTGGAAGTAAAATCTATTCCAGCAATTTTTACCGGGCAGCATTGGCTTTCAGCAGAACAACTGGTTTTAAAGGAGGAATGGTCGGGTGATATTCAACAGATGAAAGTTGGCGAGCCGTTGACTCGAACCTTGACGCTGTTGGCAAAGGGCACAACAGTCGGCCAGTTGCCTGAGATAAATTCCGGTAAAGTAAATGAGCAGTTAAAAACCTATCCTGATCAGCCCGTTTTGCGGGAACAAAAAAAACCGGAGGGTGTGATTGCGTTCAGGGAAGAGAAAATAGCCCTTATTCCATCAAAAGCAGGCCACTATAAATTACCGGCAATAGAAATTCCGTGGTTCAATAGCCTAAGTCAAAAAATGGAAGTCGCCAAAATTCCGGAAACTACGATTTTGGCGATTGAAGCACCATCAATCCAACTGGCTCCTGTAGCACCGATGGCATTGCCGCCGGAAAAACTTGCTGTAACCCCGGTTATTCAGCTGCAACAAAATAATATCTGGTTATGGCTTACTATATTTTTTGGATCAGGTTGGTTTGCAACTTTAGCCTATTTTTTGGTGCATAGAAACCTGGACCGTAAAAATCTAGGAACTCAAAATGAAGTAGAAATAGGATTGAAAACTAAGGTAAAAATTTTGAAAAAAGCGTGTGCTGACAATAACGCCGTAGCTGCTAAGGATGCTTTGTTGGCTTGGGGACGACAAAAGTATAATGTGACAAATCTTATCGCGATCGCTGAATTAAGCGATGCTTGTTTAAAGGATGAAATCTTGTTTTTAAATAAAGTTTTGTATGGCAAGACAGAGAAGTCGTGGCAGGGAAAAAAGCTATTTCAGGCGTTTGTTGAAAATAAGACCGGAGAAAAAATAGTCACTCAAGTTGATGACAAATTAGAGCCACTTTATCGATTATAAGGAAGGGTAGTAACAAGGGCATAAATCGCCTAATAGCACTCGTTAACAATTTCAATCACTTCAAACTTAATTAAGGTTACATAATATATTATGAATAAATTCACGTTGATTATTGGTTTGTTATTGACAATATTGCTTGTCGGTTGTGCCGGAGGGCCTATACATGAGAGCACTGGGGAGTATTTGGATGATGTCGCACTGACAACAAAAGTTAAAACCTCGATTTTAGGTGATTCGAGGCTTAAATTACTGCAAATCAATGTGGAAACATTCAAGGGTGTTGTACAGTTAAGCGGTTTTGTGGATTCCGCTAGTACAGCCAGTCGAGCGACCGAACTCACTAGAAAAGTTAAGGGTGTAAGGTCAGTGAACAACAGTATGATTGTGAAGTGATGTATAAATGTAGTTAAAAAACAAATATTTGTAGGGTATGCAACGCTTACCCTACTTACTCTAAACGGCTAATGCTAGTTCGTGTTCATCTAAGGTAACAGGGGTGACGACAGCCGATTTGGTAACTTGAGGCAGTTGCACTGCCGCCTTTTGCTGATACAACAAATCCAGCATTTCTGCGCTCAACGCAAAGTCAAAATTGACGCTAAGCGCGTCGAGTTCAGCATCTTCTGCCGCTAAAAACTGCTGTGCCTTCGTTGCAACCCAAGTGATAACCATCAGAGTCCCTGTTCATGTTGTTAGTTGATTTAATTATCCAGCAGCAATATTAAATTTTTATGACAGCGACACGACAATAATATGACAGTTAGTTAACCTGGCCTGCCCTGGAAAAATTGGGTCCTTTAGGCAGCGCATTTTGTTGCAAGCAGTGGTAAGCGGCATTTTCATACTTGATGACCAAGGACTGGGCATTTTTATGCTCATCCGTAAACTTTTCTGCTTCCTCGGCGGTCAAATCCTTCATCAGGAATTTGGCTATGCACATGCAGGGCTGGCTGTAGCGTTGTTGATCGGCTTCTTTATTGCCAGAATGCTTCACTTCCCTTTGTACGCATTGCTGGGCAAAATCATGCTCAAATTTGTGTTTTTGCACATCAGTCACTGGTGTTTCATGGGAGTGATCGAAAGGATTATGTACAGCGGTTGCCGGTTTCGCCATCGCCATTTTCCCGTCATCATCGGAACAACCGACAACAGATAAGGCGATAATCAGACTGGCCAATGCGACAAAACAGGATTTTTTGGTAAAGATAAGTTTTTTCATAAGGTTATAGCTATAAGGTTAAAAGTTAAGCACAGGATTGGTCAAACTTTATCATTTTATCGCGCAGCGTTCTACTGATCTTCGTCCTTTGATAGCCCGATATTTACAGAACGCTATGCGTCACCCACCTATTTTCGTTATCATGGCGCTTTTACTTGTTGGTGTCATTTATTAACTCTATGGCCGCACTACCCGAACAGTTAACCGCCGCGCTAAGTCATTGCTCAGAACTTAACATCACCTTGCCCACGGAATTTAGCGCATCAATCGCTAAAGTCTGGGGTTCCAGTCTATTTATTGCCGAAAGCTGCACCCGTAAGCCTGAACTGCTGATCGACCTGCTGGTGTCCGGTGATTTATCGGCGCTTTATAATAAAAACAGTTACGCCGAAAAATTGGCTCTGAGCAAAGCCGAAGGCCTGACAACTACGCAAGCCGAATTGATGAGCAAGCTTCGGGAGTTCCGGCGCCGGGAAATGATCCGGATAGCCTGGCGGGATTTAGCGAACTGGGCCGAATTAACCGAAACGCTGACCGATTTATCGCATTTGGCCGATGCCTGCATCCAGTATGCACTGGATTTTCTTTATCAGGAAGCCTGTGAACTGCGCGGCACACCGTTATTGGCTGACGGCAGTCCGCAGCAGATTGTAGTGCTGGGTATGGGCAAGCTGGGCGCCTACGAGCTTAATTATTCCTCCGACATTGATTTGATTTTCGCCTACGCTGAAGAAAGCGTGTTGCAGGACAGAAAAGCCACCAGCTATGCGGAGTTTTTCACCAAGTTGTGTCGTAATCTGATCAGGACTCTGGACGAAATCACCGTAGACGGTTTTGTGTTTCGTACCGATATTCGCTTGCGGCCTTATGGTGACAGCGGGCCTATCATCATGACCTTTGACGGCATGGAAAATTATTACCAGACTCAGGCTCGGGAATGGGAACGTTATGCGATGATCAAGGTGCGCCAAGTTGCCGGCGATTTTAATACCGGCGCACAACTGATGGCCATGTTCCGGCCTTTTGTTTACCGGCGTTATCTGGATTATGGCGCGTTTGAAGAATTGCGCTCATTAAAGGCGCAGATCACCCAGGAACTGCGGCGCAAAGACCGTATGGACAACATCAAGCTTGGGCCGGGCGGCATCCGTGAAGTGGAATTTATCGGGCAGGCTTTTCAGTTGATACGCGGAGGCAATGAAAAATCCCTACAGACGCGCGGCATTCTCGAGGTCTTGTATTTGCTCGGCGAGCTGGAATTATTGCCCTTAAAAGATACTGAACAATTAAAACAGTCGTATTGTTTTTTGCGCCGGGTGGAAAACCATATCCAGCAATATCAGGATTTGCAAACCCACGACCTGCCGATAGACCCAAGCGTGCAACAGATTTTGGCATATTCGCTGGATTATCCCGACTGGTCCAGTTTTAAACAGGCTTTAGATCAAGTCAGAACCCAGGTACATGAGGTTTTTGACCAGGTGTTTTCGCTGTCAAAACAGCAGGCTTCGGCACATGCTCAAATCTGGGCCGGCGTGGCGGATGCTGCCGAGCTAAGCGCCGAATTAACCGAATGCGGGTTTCAGGATGCCGACACTGTACTTGCTGCACTCCGGGACTTTAAACATTCTGCGGCCGTCAGGCGCTTGACCAGTAAAGGCGCTGGCGTACTGGACCGGTTAATGCCGCAGTTAATAGAGTCGATGAATCAGGTCGCTAACCCGAATGAAACCTTGCTGCGCATACTGGGCTTGTTTGAGGCGGTTGCGGGGCGGAATGTGTACTTGGCTTTATTATCCGAAAATCCTAACGCATTGTCCCAATTGATTAAATTATCCTCGGCCAGTCCGTGGATTTGCACGTATTTATCCTTGTATCCGGTATTATTTGATGAATTGCTCGATACCAGAACCCTGTACGAGCCGCTCAAGAAAGCCGATCTTGACCAGCAACTGAAGATGTTACTGGCGCAAGTGGAGGTACAGGATCTTGAGCAACTGATGGTGGTGCTGCGCCAGTTTAAACAGTTGAATGTGCTAAGAGTCGCTGCCGCCGACATTATCGGCGCCATTCCCTTGATGGTGGTCAGCGATTATCTGACCTACATCGCTGAAACCATCGTTAATCAGGTGCTTGAGCGCGCTTGGTTGATGCTGACTGAAAAACACGGTTTTCCACCCGCTGCCGATAAGATCGGAACCGGCTTTGCGGTGATCGGCTTGGGCAAGCTGGGCGGTATCGAACTGGGCTATGGTTCCGACCTGGATCTGGTGTTTTTATACGATTGCGAGGATGGCAATGCGCTGACTACGGGTGAAAAGCCGATTTCCTCAGCCCAGTTTTACGGCCGTCTGGGGCTTAAAGTCCGGCATATTCTTGATACCAAGATGCTGTCCGGCATACTTTACGAAGTGGATATGCGTCTTCGTCCCAATGGCGACTCCGGCTTGCTGGTCTGTCATATCAACAGCTATCAGGATTATCTGCAAAATCAGGCCTGGACCTGGGAGCTGCAGGCATTGGTCAGAGGCCGGTTTATCGCTGGAGATCCAAGGCTTAAAATTCGTTATGTAGCGATACGTCAGTATATTTTAACCTTGCCCCGTGACACTGCGAGCCTGAAAAAGGAAGTTCGCGACATGCGTGAAAAAATGCGCGAGGCTCAGGTTAGCAAAGATAAATACCAGTTTGATCTAAAACAAAGCAAAGGCGGTATTGCTGATATTGAGTTTATAGTACAATTTGGCGTTTTGGATCAGGCGGCCAAAAATCCAGCGTTAACGACGTATACCGATAATGTCCGATTACTTGAAGGCTTGCAGCAACAAGGCTTTATGTCCCAAGATCAGGCCCAAGTGCTTAAAGTGGCTTATTGCAGCTATCGGGATGCCGGTCATAAACGGGTTTTACAAGGCGGGCGAGCCGTAATCAATGAGGCTGAAGTGCTTGATTTGAGCAAACAAGTTGAACAAATCTGGCATAAATATATGGAATAAAGCTGTAAACAAGTCGCCTCGATCAGCAAATCGAAATCTATCCCACTTACTGGTGCTATCCTTCAACTTCCCCATACGCAAATTGCTCTATGGTCATAGTAGATTATTAACAGTAGTAAACGTCGTTCATCAGAAAAGCTCCAGGAGACCCCGCCCTTCATGGCGGGGAGGAATGGTGTGCTTTTGACCTTGATTTTGCATTGTTTCTGTCCTATAATAATCATATATGAAAATGACAATATCTATCAAGCTCGACCCAACCACAGAACAAAGCGCCCTTATGGATGCTTTGCAAGCTGAGTTTGCTCGTGCTTGTAATATTGTTGTTGAGTTTTCTGCTCCCGTAAAATGCTCTAACCGTGTGGCATTGCACCATCTTTGCT
>CANNNV010000030.1 GCA_947506155.1 Methylococcaceae bacterium | reverse complement strand
GGTTATGCGTACTAATACTACGTGCTTCACTGAAAAATGAAGCTCGGTGCGGAGTGCCACCGAAGGTTTAGCATAGCTATTTTATGCAAACCGTAAAACTAGGCGATTAATGGCGATATGTCTTAAATATTGCTGTTTAATGTTACTCTAATTATTCCGTAACCACCAAACCCGTAAGGTGGATTCGCCGCACCGCTCGTGATGAACTAAACTGACCCTCGCTGGGATTTTCCATGCGGGGGTTTTTTATGCCCGATTGTTTTTGATGTTGCGTGTGGCGGTTTGCTGCTTTAATTATTTGGTATACTACAGGCAACTTAAAATTTGCTGGGAGCTTATTATGGCAACGATTACATTTGATACACATAAATTTGTTCGTAAATTGGAGGAGGCTGGCTTTGATCAAAAGCAAGCCGAGGGTTTGACCGAAGCAATGCGAGCGGCAATTGAAGAATCGGAACTGGTTACTAAAAAGGATTTGCAGATTGAGCTTGCGCCCATCAAGGCCGATCTTAATCTACTCAAATGGATGATGGGCGCTCTTATCGCCCTCGCTATTGCTAATTTCTCTAAGCAATTTTTATGAACGGCAGGACGACGGAGGATTATGTCATTAGTTGAAGCGAGGGCGATTCATACTTTAGTCATTGCCCACAAAGATCGCCTAGCCCGCTTTGGTATGGACTGGTTTGAACATTATCTTGAACAACACGGCTGCAAGTTGGTCATTATCAACAATGAAGCGTTATCGCCAGAGTCAGAAATGGTGCAAGATTTGATGACGATTATTGATGGTTTTTCATATAGATTGCAAGGCTTGCGCCGCTATAAAAAAGTCATAAAGGCAGCTGCTAGTGATAACTCGAATAGCTTATAGCGACAAGATTAACAAAGGCAAGTTTGCGGCCTTAATCGAACAGGCCGAACGCCTTGGTATGGTGCGTTCAGAAGCTTGGCACATTCTTGACCATTGGCGAATCAGCAATGATACCGTTTAGTCTGCTTAAGGCCCTGGCAAATCACACCACTGATGGTGATGTGACCGGTAGCTATATCAACCCGGAAGCCAACACCCTAAGACAGGCAACCTTTAAAATAGCCGACACTATTCAGCAGCTCACCACGCCTGATACTGATAACATTATCACCATTAAACGAAACACCAGTAACGAGGATTAACCATGAAAATTTATCAAGGCGCATAGTGCCTTTTATTCAAGACTGTTATCCCGGCTCAACACAAGTAGCACTAATAGGAATGGAACAGACTGATATAATCAAACTCAGCCGGACTGTAGCCGCTCAATGTAAGCAAGATTGCTGGAAAATACTATAGATATGGTTTTCAAACATGACCCCGCCCGCCATGACCCGAAATATTTCAGACAAAAAAAAGGGTTTAGATTTAACTCTAAACCCTTGATTTTATTGGAGCTGGCGATGGGAATCGAACCCGCGACCGGCTGATTACAAATCAGCTGCTCTACCGACTGAGCTACACCAGCAAACAAGCGCTCATTATACACAATATTTTCACTATTTCTAGTCTTTTTGTGAATTATTTTGTTTTTTCGGGCTTTTTTTGTTGCCTGGCTGGCGATTGCTTTTTTTTGAGCGGTCGTTATCCAAGCCGGTGTATTTGGTTTTAAAGCGCTGATGTTTTTCAGGTGCTTCAATTATGCCTTGAGGCTGGAAACTGGGAATCAAATGTTGCTTGCCATTGCCTATCAATTCGCTGCGACCCATGTCTTTCAAGGCTACTCGTAATAATGGCCAGTTTTTAGGGTCGTGATAACGCAAAAAGGCTTTGTGTAGACGTCGCTGCTTGAAGGTTTTGGGTATGTCTATGTCTTCAGCAGTGCGACTGACTTTGCGTAACGTGTCTTTGCCTGAATGGTACATCGCGGTGGCGATAGACATCGGTGACGGCAAAAAAGCCTGTACCTGGTCAGCTCTAAAACCATTACGCTTTAGCCATAAGGCCAGATTAAGCATGTCGTTGTCGGTAGTGCCGGGATGAGCGGCGATAAAATACGGGATTAGATATTGTTCTTTACCGGCTTCTTTAGAAAATTGGTCAAACATCTCCTTGAAGCGGTCATAACTGCCCATGCCCGGCTTCATCATTTTTGATAATACACCTTGCTCGGTATGTTCCGGCGCTATTTTAAGATAGCCTCCGACATGGTGAGTGACCAGTTCCTTGACATATTCCGGTGATTCCACAGCCAGATCGTAACGTAAACCGGAAGCGATGAAGATTTTCTTGATGCCTGGCAAGGCACGTGCTCTGCGGTAGAGTTTAATTAGCGGGGTATGATCGGTATTCAGGTTGGGACAAATACCCGGATAAACGCAAGAAGGCAAACGGCAAGCGGCTTCTATTTTGGGATCTTTGCAGGCCAGTCGGTACATATTGGCAGTAGGCCCACCCAGATCGGAAATATGGCCGGTAAAAGCCGGCGAGGTATCGCGAATAGCTTCTATTTCTTTAATGATCGAGTCTTCCGAACGGCTTTGGATAATCCGTCCTTCATGTTCAGTGATTGAACAAAACGTGCAACCGCCAAAACAGCCGCGCATGATATTGACCGAATGCTGAATCATTTCGAAAGCAGGCACATTGGCCTTGCCGTATTCTTTGTGTGGTACGCGGGAATAAGGCAGGTCAAACACCCCGTCCATTTCTTTGGTGGTCAAAGGAATAGGCGGCGGATTTATCCATAGCTGCCGAGTGCCGTGCAGTTGAATCAAGGCGCGCGCATTGCCGGGATTGGTTTCGCCATGCATGACTCTCGACGCATGGGCATACAATATCGGATCGTCTTTTACTGCTTCATAAGCGGGCAGGCGGATAACAGTTTGTGCGCGCCGATTTCTGAGCAGCAACTTGTCAAAATGAATTACTTTTTCGTCAGCATTGATCGGTTCCGGTTTTTTATCGCAGGCAGGCTGTTCTTGATACGGATCGATAGGCATCATAACTGCGCCCGGTTTATCGACATCAGTAGAGTCTTTAACCGCCCAGCCTTCTGGTATTTGTTTGACGAAATGCACCGTGCCGCGTATGCCTTTTAAGTCGGAGATGGCTGCACCATTGGCCAGGCGGTGAGCGATTTCGACGATTTGGCGCTCAGCATTGCCGTAAACCAGCAAGTCGGCTTTGGAATCGAGCAGCACCGATTTTCTAACTTTATCCGACCAGTAATCATAATGCGCTATGCGCCGTAAACTGGCTTCGATACCGCCGATGATAATAGGTACTTCCTTGAATGCTTCGCGGCAGCGGTGCGAGTAAACATTGACCGCTCGATCAGGACGTTTTCCCGCTGCGCCATCTGGCGTGTAGGCATCGTTGGAGCGGATTTTTTTGTCCGAGGTATAACGGTTAACCATAGAATCCATATTGCCGCCGGTCACGCCAAAAAACAGCTTTGGCTGGCCCAATTTGGCAAAATCTTTAGCCGAGGTCCAATCCGGCTGGGAGATAATGCCGACCCTAAAGCCTTGTGCCTCCAACAATCGGCCAATCAGCGCCATACCAAAGCTAGGATGATCAATATAAGCATCACCAGTTACTAGAATGACGTCGCAGGCATCCCAGCCCAATTCGTCCATTTCAGCCTTGCTCATCGGCAAAACAGGCGCAATACCAAAGCGTTGCGCCCAGTATTTTCGGTAGCTAAAGAGGTTGGGTTCGGTTTGCAAGGCGGTGGACATTATAGTTTTATTGAGTTGTTAATGGTGCTGGAGTTGTGTTTGGTAATTTCTTTTAAATAAGCAGTAAATTCAATCCCGTGCAGTTGCTCAAGACTGATGGCGCGAGTTCTCAAGTCTTTCATGGTCTGTAGCGGAGCCTGTTTATTAAACGCTAGGCCGATAATATTGCCTCGACCTTTAACTGGAAGAAACAGGACTTTCCAATCAAATGTAGTCCCTAGCCATAAAGAAACTTGCTGGAATAAGGGATTATTAAGTCCTCCCCAAAGATTAATAACCAGTATACCGTCTTTTTTTAACAAGACCTTACAGGCATCAAAAAATGCATGATTGCAGAGGGATATCGCCATGCCTTCGTGATCAAAAGCATCAATAAACATTAGACTGTATTGCTCAGATTGGCTTTCGGTGCGTTGCCGTACATATTTCGCACCGTCATCCACAATCACTTTCAGGCGCGGATCAAGAGGCAGCGCAAAATGACTGCGAGCGATTTTGACTACGCTGCTTCGATATTCTACCGCTTTCAAACGGCAGTCTGGAAAATGATATAGTAAATGCTTAGTTAATGAGCCACCGCCTAAACCGATAATCAAAGCCTCGTCATCAAAACTGGGTTTAAACAACAACCAGCTGGTCATAGCGCGGACATAATCCAAATGCAGTTTATCCGGCTCGGTCAGCAGCATACTACTTTGCCGGGGAATCGAGCCAAAGTGCAGCGATCTTACACCATTGGTCTCGACCACTTCCAAAATACCATCATCATCGTGGCTTTCGTGGATAACTCGACCATCATATCTATACATAAAGTGCTAAGTTCTTAAAAATGTAACTACCTCGTTTTTTCGTGTAAGTTCAGTCATACCATTTACCCAAGCAATAAAACATTCAGACCCTAAAAACCGAGTATTATGACTGATTTTTAAGCTAATTTATATGCGGTTGCCCTGCCCCAGGTAGCGGATGCGCACCAAGTAACCAGTTTCCATTACAGTAAACGCCCTATTCACTAGCACCTAATAGCTATTTTATTTTTAGAATTGAGTTGTCCACAAGCTGCTAATACATCATCGCCTTTAGCTGTTCTTATTAAAGTTGGAATTTTAAAAGTATCTAAAACTTGTTTAAACTGTTCAATTTTATCCAAATCCGGACGCTGGTAATGTGATCCCGGGAATGCGTTAAACGGAATTAAGTTTATATAAGCACTTTTACCAGCCAGCATCGTTCCCAATTTTTTGGCATCATCTGGCGTATCATTAAAATCTTTGATCAGAATATATTCATAAGTAATAAATTGCTTTTTACTTAAAGGTATCTGGTCAATAGTGGCCAACACTTCATCTAGCGGATATTTTTTATTAATGGGAATAAGTTCATTCCTCTTTTTTTCAACGGGTGAATGAAGCGATAACGCAAGGTTCACTCCGGGAATTTCCTGGCTCCATCTTTTAAGTCCGGGAATATAACCCGCCGTTGAAATAGTTATTTTTTGCACACCAATTGAAGTTCCGTGTTTTGATAAGAATATTTCGCAGGCTTTTTTGACGGCATCAAAATTATGTAAAGGTTCGCCTTGTCCCATAAAAACAATATTTAAAATTCTCTCTTCTCTAGGCCTGTTTGCCGCTAACCACCGCCAAGCCTGTATAAACTGACCAACAATTTCACTGGTCGTTAAATTTCTTTTAAGTCCTTGTTTTCCGGTAAAACAAAAAGAACAATTCATTGCACAGCCAACCTGCGATGAAAGGCAAATAGAATATTTATTATGAAACGGAATAAGGACGGTTTCAATTTTATGATGGTCTTTAAGCTTAAAAAGAAATTTTACGGTTCGATCGTTGTTTGACTCATGAACCGTATCGATTTCGGGTAGGGAAAAGTCGAAAGTATTTTCAAAAAAGGCCACTGAGCATTTGGCAATTTTATCAACGCATTGAGCTGTTTCTTTTTTCTTATAATGCCAATTAAAAAGAACTGACGCTGCTGAGTCGTTTAAATTATTTTGAGTTACAATTTTTTCTAAATCAGAATAATTTAGGTCGTAAAAAGATTGTTTCAATAGTGTCTCCTAGTCAATATTTTTGCCAAAAAAATTACCCCTAGAACGTAGGAAACACGGTGTGTTATAACGCATTAATAATTAATGTCTATTGCTATAAAAGGTGGAGAAGGTGGAGAAGGTGGAGAAGGTATTGTTGTTAGCTACAAAATAAGCTGCTAAATACAACGTCTTTTTCTATTTCTTCAAAGCAATCGCAGTATCAACTTTTACATATCCGAGTTATTCACCATCGCTCTCGGGTTCTTTCTCAACAACAACCTTCGGTGCTTTTGGCTGTACCGCTAGGCCGCACGATTCTAGCTTACCCATTGTTGTCATCGCTGCTTGCAGGATAATAGAACAGCCATCAACGCCCAATTCATCTAAGGTTGCCAATGCTTTTCGATAACTTTTACTATTTACCGTTGCATCGAATTTCATGGTGCCGACAGTGACGATCAACTTGGTTTGCTTTTTGCCCTCACTGCTAACGCGCGTTAACGATGCAGGATCAAGAACTATACTAACTTTAGCGGTTTTTGCTGTAGCGGTTGCATTGCCTTTGGGCAGCACAATTGGTTGTACAGCTTCTGGCAGAATACTAGCGTTTTCAGGTGCAGCTGAAACGTGTGTTACTTCAGCTTTGCCTTTGGTGTAAACGGGTATTGTTAATTCACTCATCTCGTTATTCCTTAAAATTTAGTATCTGGCAATTTCAGCGCTCAAGCTTTACTAGCCTTATCAATTTGTTTTGCCTGCTTTTGCTCGGCATCATGATACTTGTTACGGATTTCATCCATATTCACATGCGTAGGCGGCAGTTTAAGACCTATTTCATCTAACGTATCGGCTATTATCTCCGAAATGGCAAGATCGCGAAACCATTTGTGGTTAGCCGGAATAACATACCAAGGTGCAATCTTGGTACTTGTCCGCTCCAATACATCTTCATAAGCTTCGATGTATTTCGGCCATAACTCGCGCTCAGAATAATCGGAATCGGTAATTTTCCAGTTTCGGATAGGATCATCCAGCCGCTGTTTGAAACGTGCCAACTGTTCATCCGAACTGATGTGCAAAAAAAACTTCAAAATTCGGGTGCCGTTACTTGAGAGCATCATCTCAAAATCGTTAATTAAGTCATAACGTTTTGACCATACTGATTTTTCAGCCAAGTTGTGAACCCGTACAACCAGCACATCCTCATAATGCGAACGATTAAAAATAACGATTTCTCCTCGACTCGGCGTATGCAAATGAGCTCGCCAGAGAAAATCGTGGGCTGCTTCATCTTTACTGGGCTTTTTAAAGTTGAATACAGAAGTTCCTTGCGGGTTCATGCCACTAAACAAATGCCGGATCACACCATCTTTACCGGCAGCATCCAATGCCTGCAAGACAACCAGCAAAGATTGATCGCTAGTTGCATAAAGCAAATACTGTAGCTTGTCCATACGGGCAACATGTTTTTGTATTATCGGCCACGCTTTTTGGTGTGACTCGTGCTTACCGGTAAATGAAGGATCAATTTTATGCAGGTGAACTTTTTCACCGGGTTCAACAGCAAAATTTTTACGATAACTCATGATTACCTTCTTTACAGTAAACCACTCAGGTGGCATCAAAACGCAAGTTCGTCATCAAAATCGAGTTCATGCTGTTTTTGTCTTGTGTAGATGCTTACTTACACTCCAACCAAAAACAATAACTTAGGCGCAGTGTACCACAAATTTCTAGGGCTTCACCACAAATTACGAGAATTTATTTTCACAACTACATGATTAATAAGGTAAAAAATGAACTGAAAACAAAGAAAACCATGACAACGTTCGCATTTATATTAGCGGTGCCGAAACTTATAACTGTTACATAAGCCCCATGGCTATCCATAGAGGTACGCTTGCGGTGACTGCGACAATCCTGATAACCGATTCAATCATCAGCGGATAACGTGCCTGAGCATGACTAAACAGGTAATTTTCACAAGCATGCGTCATCGCATAATAGACCGTCGGATTAACGAATGGCAAGAAGGTATGTCCTGATGCGATTAACAGGACTAACACGGGAATTAGAGGACTGTAACCAGCTGAAATGGCTAGCGGCATAGTCATTAAGGCTAACATTGACGACACGGTTAAAACAGGCAATACAAAGCCTAGCCCAAAAGCTAAAACGGCAATACTGGCCACAAAGGCAAATGGAGAATTGATGAAGTTAATCAACAGCTCGCTAGCCGCACCGGTAAGCCAGTGATCTAATCCAAGTGATGCCATGACTTTGCTTAAACTCATGGTTACGCCTGTTAATAGCACCATACCCCAATTAACACCGCTTTGAAACGAACGATCTGTTAGAAAACCACTAGTAAACAACATGAGACAAACGGCTAAGGCTATCCATACATCAGCCAGTCCGTGATAACTGCGGGTAGCAAAACCGGCGCACAACACCAACAGGGCAAGGATACTGTATATTTCTTCACGCGTCAGCGAACCGAGTAAGGTCAGTTGGACTCCAATCCGATTGCGATCTACCGTGTTGTTGATAGGCGGGCGAATAGTCACGAGCATCGTAACTAAGTAAATCGAAAAAAGGATCAGGTGCGGCACCAGTGCAGCTAAAAACCATGTCATCCAAGAAATCTGGCTTTGGTAGGATTCAGGCAGCATACCGTAAAGTAGCAGGCTACTGGCTGAACTGGTAGCAAACAGCGCCCCCATTCCGCCAAACGCCTGATAGGTGATCAGCCCTAAGAATAACGAACCACGTCCATGTCGCCCCAGTTTCATTATTTCAGCCAAATCCCGCACGGCGGGCGCAACTAAGGTAATGCGAGCACTACTACTAGCAACACCTGCCCCCAAAGCCATCGATAACATAAGTAGACTGAGTGATTGAATAATAATATTACCTGGCATTATTTTCAGAATTAACAAAGCCATTCTATACATCAACCCCGATTTGGCAATCGTTCCGCCAACAGCTAACAAGATCACGATCATGAGCCAAGATTTACTGGAAAATCCGGATAGCGCTACTTCAGGACTTGCGATACCCGGAATAATCAGTGCAGCTGCCAGTAGTAGGTTAACCATATAAGCGGGCAATGCTTCGATAAGCATCAGCGGTATCGAGGCAGCAATCGACATCAGTGCAGCAAAGCCAAGTCGAGTCAAGCCCTCGGGTACCGACATTAACCACCCCGAAGCTAACAATAAAACAGCAAAAAACAAAAAAATGCTCGTTCTGTTATGCATGAAATGATGCCATGACGCTGATCGTAGCTGAATAGCGATGGTTTCTGTATTCGCCGCGTCATCCAATGGCGCTAGAATTGGGGCCTGGCTTTCCAGATCTGGACTGAGCTTAGACTGCTTAATATCGACTGACCAACTCGATAGGATTTCTACAGAAACCATCGTACGAAGTTCATTGCCATATTCATTTATTATCTCAGTTGCCGCTGCTATTTCTTTGGCAAGCAGTAGAACAGTCACTGCCTCGGCAAAATTACCCGAGGATTTCAAATGCAAACCGATATTTACCAACCACTTATAATCATCGGTATTAATATCGTCGCGTAATAGATCGATCAAAGCTTGCATGACAACAAGATCTTCACCATCAAGCTTAAGCAACCCTCCTCCAGCAATAAGCCGATCAAGGACATCGGCAGCTGCGGGTTCCATCCGAATTACGGCAATGCTGTCAGCTGACCAGCGTTCACGCTGGGCAAGACAGATCAGTATATGTTTGGCTTCAGAACCCAGTAAATGCAAAGTAAGATTAAGTAACGCATGGAAACAGTATTTCCATTGTTCTCCATCACTATGTAGTCGTGCTACACGCCGACACAGTCCAACTTCAATCGCTACCGCAAGAGAGCGCTCTTTATCGAGTAGCGCCAAAAAGCGGGTAGCTGTCATTCGCCATAGTGTCAGCTTCGACCTAGCTATTATCGAAGCCGAACGCGTATCACCGGTTAAGATAGCTATCTCGCCGATGACTGCACCTGTGTTTATAAGAATGGGCGCTGACAGATCAGGAGTCGGCCCCATATAAACTTGAGCTTGACCAGAACGGATGACATAAAAGGCATCGCCAGGATTACCTTGGCGAAACAGAATTTCATTGGGTTCTAACGAAATTTCCTCTAACTCGCCCGCAATCTTCGCCAAGTCCAGCCGGCCAAGGTACTTAAACAGAGGGCTATTAGAAAGATCTTTAGCCGCGCTTTGCACTGCACTCATCAGTTTAAAATTAAAGTATTTGTAAATTACAAAAAAAATTTTGCGGATCGATTACGGCGCGTAGGACTGGCTGCTTTCATAAATATGGCGAATTCACCACCTCGTGATGATTTAAAATGACCCCTGCTCGTATTTTTTCAAGCGGGGTTTTTTATGCCCGATCTGGCCAGTTAAAGCAGGGCGGCTAATAAAAATTTTAGATTCTGTAACTGTCGTTGACAGGTTAATCGGTTGGCGATGATGATACTTTTGAGTTCAGTCAACGCCAAGGAAAAATCATCGTTGACCACCAAATAATCAAACTCATCATGATGGCGAATTTCGGTAACCGCATCGCGCATCCGTCTAGCAATGGTTTGCTCATCATCCTGACCACGGTTTCGAAGCCGCTGCAACAGCACTTCGGTCGAGGGTGGTAGAATAAAAATAGACAGACTGTCGGGCAGCAGTTTTTTTATTTGCTCAGCGCCCTGCCAGTCGATCTCAAGTATCACATCCAGCCCCCGATTCAGATTTTCTTCGACGGTTTGTTGCGCCGTGCCATAGAAATTATCAAAAACCTGAGCATGTTCAAGAAATGCTTTGTTTTCTTCCATGACCTGAAAGTCTCGGGTCGTGACAAAGTAATAATCGGATCCATCAGTTTCACCAGGACGCATAGCCCGGGTGGTGTGAGAGATCGATACGGCCAGGTCTGCCAGTTCGGCAACCAGTTGTTTAACCAAGCTGGTTTTGCCTGCGCCGGATGGTGCGGAAATAATATACAGTTTACCGATAGTCATAGATATTTAGCGTGAATGGCAAAAGATAAAAGCTACAGGTTTTGCAGCTTAAAGTATTCAAAAAGCAGAGTAATCTTACTTATTAAGACCGCCAGAGCTTTCTTCACTTTCGCGTTGCACTTGTTCGCCTTCCTGAACCATCCTGTTACCTTCATCGACTTTATTTCGACCTTCACGGACTAAAACATTGCCGCGATCAACCATGTTCTTGCCTTTTTTCCATCTATCGCCCAAGTTAGCCAAGCGTTGACTTTCATTCAGCATTTGCTCACCAGAAATGACGGGAGCTTGCACTGCCACAGGTACCGGCTCGGAAGCACAACCCACGAGAAATAGCGCCAAGCAAGTAACAATCAGGTTAGAACAGGCGGGGAAGTAATTTTTCATAATCGGTGACTCTTGAATAGTGTAAGTTTATAACGGGTTCAGTGAAAAACGTTATATGAATTAAGGGTTATAGGCCGCATTATCGATATAAATATCAACCGGATGTTCAGGGCTAATCGTCGCAACAGGCAAATTTTGACCGGCACGCCAGTTATTAACAGCTTCTTGTTTATTCGCGCCGGTGATCAAAAAGATCAGTTCCCGGGTGTTGCTTAATGCTTTCGCGCTGATTGAAACGCGCTCCGGCGGCGGTTTGGGCGAGTTATAAACCGCATGAGCCAGCTCATCTTCGTTATGCTGATGCCCTGGAAACAAACTGGCGGTATGACCATCTTCACCCATGCCCAGCAACACCATATCAAACGGCAGCGCCTTGGCAACAACCGCTTGATATTGCTTTGCAGCGAGTTCAGGCCCGAGTTCTGCCGGAATAGTAAATATCTGTGCTTTAGGAATCGCCACTTTATCGAGAAAAACCGAAGCCGCCATCAGGCTGTTTCTATCCTCATGCTCAACCGGCAAACAGCGTTCATCGCCATAGTAGATGAACCAGTTAGACCAATCAGTCGCGGTCTCGGCTAATAAGCGATAGACTTTTTCCGGGGTGCTACCGCCGGCTAAAACCAGTTTGAAGCTGCCGTGCTGTGCAATCGCGTGTTCTGCTGCACGAAGAATATGTTGGTAGGCGGCTAAGGCAACTTGATCGGGGGTTTCCAGACTTTGCCAGCGATGGTTTTGTTGCATTTATTTACACTCCGGTGTTAATGAACTGCGCCAGGCTTGGGCGCTTTTATCAAATAAGCGACTGTCTTCCGGTCCCCAGGAACCGGCAGGATAAGTCGCGATGTAGTCGCGTTCAATCGCCCAGGTTTGCAGGATCGGATCAACGATGCGCCACGCATATTCTACTTCGTCAAAGCGTAAAAACAGCGACCGATCGCCTTTCAACACATCGAGTAACAAGTCTTCATAGGCATCGATGGCTTTTTCATCTTCATTACGAAAACTGGCATCGAGACTACTGGTCCGGGTGCTCATCTCCAGACCGGGTTCTTTTACCGTCATTTCAATGCGTATGCATTCTTCCGGTTGTATGCCCAATAGAATCCAATTCTGGTTCATACATTGCACATTGGTATCGCGAAAAAACTGTAACGGCGGATGGCGAAAACAGATCGAAATAGTCGATTGCGCTTTGGCCAGGCGTTTACCGGTACGTAAATACATCGGCACCCCGCGCCAGCGCCAGTTGTCAATATACAGTTTCATCGAGGCATAGGTTTCGGTCACGCTGTTAGCTGGAATATTTTCTTCCTGCAAATAGCTGTTGACCTTTTCGCCGTTGATATGACCCTGGGCATACTGGCCTCGAAAGGCATGGCCATGCACGGCTTCCTTGGGTATCGGGCGGATAGATTTTAGCACCTTCACTTTTTCATCGCGCAACGATTCCGCTTCCATCGAAGCCGGTGGCTCCATCGTCACCAGGGTCAGCAATTGCAGCAGATGACTTTGCAGCATGTCGCGCATCGCCCCGGAACCATTGTAATAATCACCGCGACTGTCTATGCCGATATTTTCGGAATGGGTAATCTGGATATGGTCAATATAATTGCGGTTCCATATGGGTTCCAGCATCACGTTGGCAAAACGGAACACCAGCACATTTTGCACCATGCCTTTGCCCAGATAATGATCAATACGGTAAATCTGTTCTTCGGTTAAATAGCGACTGATGCGCTTTTGCAAAGCCTGGGCGCTGTCCAGATCGTAACCGAACGGTTTTTCAATAATAACCCGGCGCCAGCCATAATCTTCAGCAAATAAGTGGTTGTCGCTAAGCTTCTCCATAACCGTGCCAAAATCAGCGGGGCTGATCGACAGATAGAACGCAATATTTTTAGGGTAATTATTTTTCTCGTTAAGCAGTTCAGCCAGTTCAGAGTAACATTGTGCTTGCTCTATATCACCTTGATGATAATGCAGACGCGCACTGAAACGCTGGAAAATCGTGTCATCAAAATCGTCGCCGGATTTTGCCAGCACCATATCCCGGACTTCACTAAGCCATTTTTTCTGATCCCAGGGTCTGCGACCGATGGCCAGAATACGCGTGCCTTCCGGCAAGCGATTGGCGGCATCCAGATGGTACAGCGCAGGCATTAATTTGATTCGGGACAGATTTCCGGTGGCACCAAAAATAACATAAGTACAAGGATCGGCGTTCATAACTGACTTAAACCGTATACGTAGAAGATGCAGTTTTGCCGCCGTGTCCAGTCCAGTCGGTATGAAAAAACTCGCCTCTGGGTTGGTCTATGCGTTCATAGGTATGGGCGCCAAAATAATCCCGTTGCGCCTGTAATAAATTGGCCGGCAATCTTTCGGTACGATAACCGTCGTAATAGGCTAGGGCAGAAGAAAACGCCGGCGTGGGAATGCCCAGTTCTATAGCCAAAATAACCGCTTTGCGCCAGCCGGCATCAGCCTGTTTCATCGCATCGACAAAGAAATCAGCTAACAGCAGGTTTTCCAGTTCGGGATTGTCGTTGTAGGCTTGCTTGATGTCGTTTAAAAACTGGCTGCGAATAATACAACCGCCGCGCCACATCAGCGCGATTTCGCCATAATTTAGCGATAAGTTATATTCTTTCGACGCTTCGCGCATCAAGCGAAAACCTTGGGCATAGGAAATAATCTTGGCGGCGTACAAAGCATCGCGGATCGCATTAATCATCGCCTGTTTGTCGCCAGAAAAGGTTTGAGTGCATTTAGGCAATAGCTCTGCGGCCTTAATACGTTCCGATTTTTGAGCGGATAAACAGCGTGCAAACACCGATTCGCCAATTAATGTTAACGGGATGCCCAAATCCAGGGCATTGATGCCGGTCCATTTCCCTGTGCCTTTTTGACCAGCTGTGTCGAGAATCTTGTCCACCAGAGGCTGACCGTCTTCGTCTTTATAAGCCAGAATATTAGCCGTTATTTCAATCAGATAAGAGCTTAATTCCCCCTGATTCCATTCGGCAAATATCGCCTGCATTTCATCGGCGCTCAGACCCAAACCTTCCGACAGCAATTGATAGGCTTCGCAGATCAGCTGCATGTCGCCGTATTCGATACCGTTATGTACCATCTTGACGTAATGCCCGGCGCCATTATCGCCGACCCATTCACAGCAGGGATCGCCGTCAACCTGGGCACTGATCGCCTGAAAAATAGCTTTAACCGTAGACCAAGCCGCCTTGTTGCCGCCGGGCATGATTGATGGTCCGTGTCTTGCGCCTTCTTCGCCTCCGGAAACGCCGGTGCCGATGTAATTAATGTGCTGTTCCGCTAATGCTGCAGTGCGGCGATTGGTGTCAGTAAACAGCGAGTTTCCGCCATCGACAATAATATCGCCAGCCGATAACAACGGCACCAGTTTGTCGATATATTGATCAACCACGTCGCCCGCTTTAACCATCAACATCACAATGCGTGGCGTTTCCAGGCTATCAACCAACTGTTCAAGAGTCTGCGTGCCGATCACTTGGGTGTTTTTTGCCGGACCCTCCAGAAAGTCATCAACAGTACGAGTGGTACGGTTATACACAGCGACCTTAAAACCGTGATCATTCATGTTGAGAACTAGGTTTTGTCCCATTACAGCCAAACCGATTAAACCGATATTTGCTTTCATATTCATCTTCTAGTGGATTGCGGTAAGCGAAATATTAGCATGTTTTTTGAGTAGATTGGTTGTGATCTGTAGGGGCCAATGAATTCCGCTCAAGGCTAATCCAGTTCTTGCTGCAAACGTTTCTGCGTGTTGAGTGTTTGCCGGCCGCAGCGCGATTTACAATATCTTTCAAACTGTACGATTAAGTTTTTAGCCGGTAGTCCCCGGGCTTTAAACGCAGTTTTGTGCCTAAACCCAGATAAATAGCGAGTCGGCTACAAAATTTAAAAATTATCCAGCCATTTGGGCCTGAAAAAAATAATATAAAGTAAGCAAAACTCGGATATCGGTATAAATACAAAAATATAATGCACAAATGACAGAACAATCACTAACAACAGGCGCTTTAGATATGTAGAAAAAGTGATTTTTGACATACTCTTTTTTTGTGTTGAGACGACTAATTATCCTGGACTTTTGAATCCGTTCAATAGCTCACTCAATAGGTGAGATAAAACCCCAGAAAGTTATTTCGAGCGGTAAGAAAACGGTTAGAATAGGCCTTTTTGATTCATTTCTAACTGACGTTATGCTGTGTTTTATTTATAAAAGCCTGAAAAAAGAACATCTTTATTTGTATGTCGATAAAAAAGACGATTTCTCAAAAGTGCCAGAGGCACTGTTTAACAGCTTTGGCAAAATGGACTTTGTGATGGAGCTGGAGCTGATGCCGGAACGCAAACTGGCCAAAGAAGACGCCGAAAAAGTGTTAGACAGCTTGAGTGGCCGAGGTTATTTCGTACAGCTGCCACCGTTTCATAGCCCTAACCCTTTGGTAACGTAAGAAAGCTCTGCTCAACATGGAAAGCGTCAACGTAAATATCGCCTATAGAGGCGCCTTTGATAAAGGCCATTCGTTTGGTTTGATTGACCATTTCCGGATGTCCACACAAGAAGATGCGCCATCCTTTCAAGCTTGCAACCGAGGCTAAGGCAAGATCATTAGCGCGACCTTTGACATGATCCGGGGCTATGTCTAGTCCCGAAAGACAGGGCGTATAATGAAAATTATCAAATTTATCGGTAAGTTCGCGCATTTCATCGATCAAATACAGGCCATTAAGGTCGCGGCTGCCATGATACAAGTGGATGGGGCCAGAATGGCCTTGCGCCAATGCGTCAGTAATAATGCCGTACAGTGGCGCCAAACCGCTACCGGTTCCTACCAGCATCAGGGCTTGTTCCGCTCGTCCGGGCAGATAATGACAGGCGCCTTGAGCTGGCGTCACTGATAATTGGTCGCCCAGCACCAGCTCATCATGTACCCAGCTACTGAATTGCCCGTTTGGCAAGCGGCGTATATGAAATTCGAGACTATTTTGGGCCAGCTGTATATTTGCAATCGAGTAGCTGCGCATTAAGCCGTCAGGGCGTTGCAAATTAACAAACTGACCGGCGAAAAAATTAAACGGAGGTTGATATTTCAAAACCAGCTGGATGATATCAGGCGTCAACAGCTGCTTTTTAACAACGTCCGCTACCATCATTGCGCCTTGCTGGTTGGGTAAGGCAATATTCATATCCTGCTCGGGATGACAGATACAAGCCAGAAAGTAGTTCTGCTTTTGCAAGGTATCCTTAAGGCCAAGCTGAGCGGATTCAGGTGGAGGGTTATCGAGACTGCGCATTAAACAGGCTTGGCAGGCGCCCTGCTGGCAACCAAAAGGCACGGGGATATTTTCTCTTAACAGAGTTTGTAATACCGTTTCATCCGGTTGACACAAAAATATTGCGTCACCCATTGTTATGCGTTGCATAGTCTCCACCTGAAATTTCAGTTATTTTCCCAAAATATCATTGCGAGTGCTTTCCGCAATCGCTGCTGCTTGCGCAATCAGTTCTTGTGGGACATTTAACTCGATCAAAGTTGCGCCCAAATGCTCCATGACAGCATCAAAATGGCTGCTGTTTAAGCCCATTTTGACCAGATGTGCATGTGCTGTACGCATATCGGTACCACTATAATTATTGGGACCACCAAAAGCCATGGTTAAAAAGGCTTTTTGTTTGGCAGCTTGTTTTTCCATATCGGAATTATCGAAAAAACGATTAATACGATGATCAGATAACACCTTACGGTAAAAAATATCTACCGCAGCATTAACGGCGGCTTCGCCGCCCAGTTTTTCATACAGTGTTTGGCTGTTAGCTGTTTCTTGTGTATCGCTCATTAAGGTCTCCAGTATCTTGTAAGGTCATTATTATTATTTTGAGCGAATATGCTCACACGGAAGTTTATAACAACGGACAAACTTATGCCAGCACCGTCATTCCCTGCCGGAATGATGGACTATTTGTGGTGCATAATTAAATAACCCCGTTTTCAATCACCGGTAACACCCAGTATTTAAGACCTGAGCCGGAAAACTCCGCTCTCAGCTGCGCCAATAAGCCGGTTAATCCCTCCTGTGGCACGTACATTTGAAAGCGGATTCTTTTCTGCCGACCGCTCACCTGCTCAGCTAGGGACAAACCTTTGTTTTTATGATCATGGGAGTTGACCGGAAAACTGCTAAAGCCGAATTCCGATTCCAGCAGCAACAAACAATCGACAACCGCCTCTTCAAGGCTGACCGGCACGTTTAGGGTTACTAAATATTCGTTACAGTCCATCGCTTAATCTCCGGCGCAAGCCAAATAATTTGAATAAAATAGGTAATATAAACAGGGTTAAAAAGGTTGAGGACACCAGACCGCCTATCACCACAATAGCCAAGGGCCGCTGAATTTCTGAGCCGGGACCGGTTGCAAACAGCAATGGAACCAAACCGAATGCCGCAATACTGGCGGTCATCAGTACCGGACGCAAACGTCTGGATGAGCCTACCAGAACCACTTTCGCCAGATCCATGCCGGTAGCGATCAGTTGATTAAAATAGCTGACCATAACCACGCCATTTAACACGGCAATCCCTAGCAAGGCGATAAAACCCACCGACGCCGGGACCGATAAATACTCGCCCGAACCCCATAACGCAAAAACGCCGCCGATCATCGCCAACGGAATATTAGATAACACTAAAATGGCTTGACGAACCGAGCCGAAAGTTGAAAACAGTAATAAAAAAATCAAGCCCAAGGAAATCGGTACCACCAAGGACAAGGTTGCCGCAGCGCGTTGCTGATTTTCAAACTGACCGCCAAATTCAACGATGTAGCCAGTCGGCAAAGTGATTTTCTCAGCCACTTTTTTACGCGCTTCATCGACAAAACTGACTAAATCTCGATTCACTACATTGCTGGTGATCACCACAAAGCGCTGACCATGTTCCCTGCGCACTGAGACGACGCCTTCCACCTTTTCTATTTTAGCCACCGCCGTTACCGGCACATGCCCGCCATTTGGCAGCGTAAGTTGCAGATTGTCAAAATCAGCCGTATTGCTTTTGCCCCGCAAGATTAACGGCGTGCGTTTAATGCCTTCCTGAACAATGCCCAGCTTCAAGCCTTCAATCTGCGCACGCAACAGCACTTCAATACTGTCACTGTCCAGGCCTAAACGCCCGGCTGCGGATTTATCGATAGTCAGTTGCAAAAACTGCATCCCGGCATTTTGCTTGGCAAACACATCGCTGGCGCCATTTATGCCTTTCAGGACGTCGGCTATTTGCTGAGCTTTTTCATTTAACACGGCCAGATCGGAGCCAAATAATTTAACCGCCACATCGCCGCGCGTACCGGTCAGCATTTCTGAAACCCGCATTTCTATCGGTTGGGTAAACTGAAAAGCAATGCCGGGGGTTTGCATCATGACTTTACGAATCTCATCTAGCAATTGCTCCTTGGTGTCCATGCGCCATAGTTTTTTAGGCTTGAGTTCTAAAAAGGTATCGGTATCGTTCAAACTCATAGGATCTAACCCCAACTCATCAGAACCGACCCGGGCAACGATATCAATGATTTCAGGAATATTTTTAAGCAGGTTTTTTTGCACCTGAATATCCAGAGCCATAGATTGCTCTAGCGTAATCGACGGCAATTTTTCCAGCTGCACGATGATGTCACCTTCGTCCAGAGTCGGCATAAAAATGCTGCCGATCTGGGTAAAAACCAACACGGTTACCGCTAGCAGACTAGCGGCGACAATAAAAACCTTGTTGCTATTGGCCAAACACCAGACCAAAGCCGGCTGATAAAGCCTTTGTAACTGTCTGGGCAACCAGGGTTCTTCATGCGACACTTCTTTTAACAAAAAGGACGCAATCACCGGTATGACGGTTAACGATAAAATCAATGAACCGCTAAGCGCAAACACAATAGTTAAGGCCACCGGGGTGAATAATTTACCTTCCAAACCCTGCAAAGTCAGCAACGGTAAAAACACGATAATAATGATTAAAATACCGGAAATAACAGGTGCTGCGACTTCACTGGTTGCCCGATAAATAATATGCAAACGCGGCAAACGCCGGGCTTTTTCAACATCGGCAAGGTGAGTGATCAAATTTTCCACCACCACCACGGCAGCATCCACTAGCATACCAATTGCAATGGCAAGGCCACCCAAACTCATCAAGTTTGCCGACATGTCCATGTATTTCATCAAAATAAACGTGAACAACGCCGCCAGCGGCAAAGCCAGCGCCACCACAATAGCAGCGCGCAAGTTACCCAGAAATAAAATCAGCAAGACGACGACCAAGGCTATGGCTTCCAGCAGCGCATGCAAGACCGTTTCTACCGCCTTATCT
Organism: Methylococcaceae bacterium; assembly: GCA_947506155.1. Lineage (GTDB taxonomy): Bacteria > Pseudomonadota > Gammaproteobacteria > Methylococcales > Methylomonadaceae > Methylobacter_A. The sequence goes on along the minus strand of CANNNV010000030.1, from coordinate 4,014 downwards.
ACTAGATCGCCGCGATTATAAAACACCTTAGCGGTTACGCCTTTTGGAAAACCGGGGCTGATTTCTGCCAGTTTTTTCTCTATGCCGGCGATGGTTAGCCGGGCGTTAGCGCCGCGCAAACTGAGCACCAAGCCAGTGACAGCTTCGCCCTGGCCATTTTTACTGACTGCACCATAGCGGGTCAACGCGCCAATTCGGATGGTGGCAACATCACTGATGGTAATCGGAACACTATTTTTACTATCGACCACGATAATACCGACATCATCCAAAGTTTTGATGCGGCCTTCGGCGCGCACGATCAAGGCTTCTTCACCATCGGTCATCCGTCCCGCGCCATCATTGCGGTTATTGCTTTGCAAAGCCGCCGTCAACTGGGCCATGCTGATGCCACGACTGGACATACGGGTGTTATCCGGTACGACTTCAAAACTTCTAACCAGACCGCCCAGAGAATTAACATCGGCAACCCCAGATACCGTGCGCAGTGCAGGACGGATCACCCAGTCCAGTAAACTACGCCGCTCGGTTAAGCTCAAGTCGCCGCCTTCGATATTAAACATAAACATTTCGCCCAAAGGCGTAGTCATCGGCGCAATGCCACCTTCAACACCTACCGGTAAACTTCCCCATAGCGTATTCAGGCGTTCGGCAATCTGCTGACGCGCCCAATAAATATCGGTGCCTTCCTTAAAATCGATGGTAATGTCAGTTAACGCATATTTGGCTAGCGAGCGCAGCATGGTTTGATGCGGAATACCCAGCAGTTCGACTTCGATAGGCGCAGTGATTCTGGCTTCAACTTCTTCAGCAGTCATGCCGGGCGCTTTAACGATGATTTTTACCTGGGTTGGCGACACTTCGGGGAAGGCATCAATCGGGATGTTTTTAAACGCATAATAGCCGCCGCCCGATAACAGCACGACCAGCAGCATCATCAACAGGCGCTGACTTAGCGCAAAACGAATCAATCGGGACATTATTCTTCACTCCCCAAGCCCAGCCAAGTGGCTTTGAGTGCAACAGCGCCGTTGATAGCAATAGTTTCATGTCCTGTAAATCCACCGCTAATGATCGACTCAGCATCCTCTTTACCAACCACAGTAACCTGCGTTACCAGAAATCCTTGCGCACTGTGGATAAAAATAAAGGCTTTGCCTTCATTTTGCGCAATAGCCGTATTGGGGATTTTAAAAACAGCCTGAGTGCTAGGCTGAATAATTCGGATATTAAGTCGTTGTCCGGGACGTAAAACCTCCTGTTTGTCCAACACCGCTCGAACCAGAATAGTCTGGTTTTCAGGATTAACATTAACTCCTAGCAGGCTGATTTTTGCGGTGGGCGCCCGGCCATTGAGTCCTACAATGTTTTCGACTTCAACTTGGTCACCAATTTTAAGGCTATTTATGCGTTCTTGCGGAATTGCGATTTCCAACCAAAGCTTATCCAAATTGGCAACACGGTATAATGGCGCCATCATATCGACATGGGTTCCGACAATCGCTAAACGCTCGATGACCACACCGGTAATTGGCGCCAGAACCTTAAGTTGCCGTTTTAATTGATGCGTTTTTCCAAATTGCCCTACGTCGCTGGCTGTCATACCAGTAATTTCCAACAATTGCCTTTGTTTATCGGCCTCAGACACAGCGGAATGATACAGACTGCTGGTTTCCTGGTAACGCCGGTCAGAAATGACGCCTTCCTGCAGCAGTTTTTTGTCCCGCTGATAAATAGCTAAAATCAGTTGCAGTTGGTTGTCAGCTTTAAGATAGTCTTGTTGCAGCATCAATAGTTCCGGACTGTTAAGCTGGGCTAAAAGCTGGCCTTTAACAACATTGTCGCCTATCGCCGCGTCCAGTTTTTCAATAAATCCGGCCTGCGCTGCGCTGACCAGATATTCCTGCGCCGGCGGAATCACCACTTTAGCTGGAGCCGCTAGCACTGGAAACTGGGTAACGGCTTCCATTTTCCCCAAATGTACGCCAAGGTTAGTCAACTGTTCCGGGGATAATTGCAGCGTGTTTTCGATGGCGTAACTGGCAAAACTGAATAAACTCAATATCAACAACAAATAGAGTCTCCTTCTCCCTTGAGGGAGAAGGCGGGGATGAGGGGGATTTAAATAATTATTTTTATTCTCCTCTGCCCAGCCCTCCCGAGTTATATATGTACTCATGGTGTAACTCCTACGGCCTGGTTGTAAAGTGCAATATCGCGCTGTAGCATGACTGCCAGTTGCCTAGCATTGAGTACCGCTTGCTGGGTTCGTGACTGAATTCTTAACAAATCCATTAAATCAATTTCACCCGCTGAAAAGCTGGACTGAATCATTTTTAAATGTTCTTCGGCAACCTGTTTTAATTCATTGGCTATGCCCAGTTCTACTCGGTTCACCTCCAGATTATGTTCGGCCTCGTGATGCGCCTGTTCCAAAGTACGGAACAATTGTTCACGCTCTGCGAGCAGTTTATTGACCTCGACATTCACGGCAGCAACATGCGGAGCCAAAGTTGCAGCGCCACCAAAAGGCACGTTAACGCCGACATTAAAACTATCGGTTTGGTTGCTACGCGAATCAGTGGTGAAGCGGTCGCTGTTGATGCCGACAGCGACATTGGATTGTCCTGAACCGATTAATTTGACCGCCTTAAGCTCCGCCTGTTTACGTTCAATCAGGCCATTAACGGCAACCAAGGCTGGATGACTTTGCTGAATTTTTACGATGTCTACCAGCTTTTCCAGATACTCAGCGGGAATTTTTGTCATTTGAGTGATGCTGGAATAGCGTTTGCGGGCGTGCATTAACTCGGCTTCAGCCAAGGTTAGTACGGAGCGTTTTTGCAAGGCTTCTGATTGTGCCAGCAATAAATCGGCTCTGGGCAAATCACCCAGTTCGACACGCCGCTGCACTTTAATCTGCAACTGTTCTGTCAGCATAAGCTCGGCTTTTGCTTGTTCATAACTAATGCTTACCAGAGCCATATCCCAAAGCGCCGTTCTAACCAAGCCGGAGACGCGTAATTTAACCGCTACGGTTTGTGACTTTGCACTGTTTTCTGCCATGGCTGCGGTTGTTTGTTCTGCGTCACGCTGCCCCAAATTCCATAACGGTACTTGTATCTGGGCATCGATATAATGCAACGTGCCGCTGGTTGCTTCCTGAAAACGCAGCCCAGCTTGCGAGGCGCCGGCTGTCCAGCTGTTGCCACGTTGGGCAAGCGCGACAGCTTCCTCTTCCAACGCATTAAGCCAACTGATATCGGGATATTTTTCCAGCGTGAGGTCGATGACTTTTGCCAGACTTAAGCTGGCATCACTTTCAATCGGGTCATGATGCTCGACAATAGTATCAGCAAAACCAAGCGATATTGTCGCAAAGAAAATAATAGTCCCAAGCAAGCGCCTAGGTGCGAGCCTTATGAAAAGGTTCAAAAAAAACATGAAACAAGCTCGATGCGGCGGTAACCGCGTTATGGGATTTTAAGAAAAATAGCTGATATTTTTACTGAAAATGAAGCTTAGGGGCAGGGGGAGCGCGTGGGGATAGTGATGGAATAAACAATCGGCAGATAAATTGCTGAGCTTGCGGGGTAAAATTATGGTCAAAAGGCGAAAGCGCCAGATTAAATACTGAAATCTGCTGAGGTAGATAATGGCTGCTAGCTAAATTTGCATTTATTTTTTTAACTTTCATCAATTTTTGCGCGAGATACCCCGTCCTTCAGGTCGGGGAGGGATAGCCAATTTTTGCGCGAGATACCCCGTCCTTCAGGTCGGGGAGGGATAGCGCGTCGGCGTTAGCCGGCCCAACTCACGCAGCTCCTATTGCGTTTGCTATCTTGGGTTGAATGAGATGCTTGTCTTTCCAAGCGGTCAACCCGCGAGGGTATGCCCTTACGGGCCTAGTAACGCTGCGTTTACTTCGGCTAGGCTCAGCACAAGTTCCCGCAATCTCCCTTCGACAATGATTACAACCGGCTCCCACTATTGCTAGTGACGAAAAGAACCTTC
>CANNNV010000029.1 GCA_947506155.1 Methylococcaceae bacterium | reverse complement strand
TGACTTGGTAATAGCAAAGATGGTGCAATGCCACACGGTTAGAGCATTTTACGGGAGCAGAAAACTCAACAACAATATTACAAGCACGAGCAAACTCAGCTTGCAAAGCATCCATAAGGGCGCTTTGTTCTGTGGTTGGGTCGAGCTTAATAGATATTGTCATTTTCATATATGATTATTATAGGACAGAAACAATGCAAAATCAAGGTCAAAAGCACACCATTCCTCCCCGCCCTGAAGGGCGGGGTCTCCTGGAGCTTTTCTGATGATATTACTAGGAAGGCTCAAGAAAATACAAAAGTATTTTGTCTTAATTCAGGATAAATCTGGTTTTGCGGAGTTGTTACACTAAAGCTTATGCCCAATTTAGCAACATAAATCATTTACTATTGTTGATTTTATCGACAATCCTAATCTAAGCGATGTTGAAACGCACCTTGGTTGGATTAGCTCAGTTTGTGCCCGATTGGGACTGAATTAAATCATTTGTTGTAGCAATTAGGCCATCAGTCACCGCTTTTGTACTCACTTGAAATCGACCTTCTGCAATAGCAGTTTTGATTTCCATGACTTTTTTTTCATCGAAGGTGCCGATATTTTCAGAATGATTTACCAATGCCTGAAGATGGCTAGATATTTGCACATTGCTACTGGCTGATTTGTCAACAAGTGATACCTCAGTACGTTTAGCGGGGTTAACTTGTCCCGCTCCTATGCTTGTCGTAGAAATGCGTGGGACTGGCGTATCTATTTTCATCAGTTTTTGCGCGAGATACCCCACCCTTTAGGTTGGGGAGGGATAGCCTGTCGACGTTAGCCGACCCAACTCACGCAGCTCCTATTGCGTTTGCTATCTTTAAAAATTAGGTGCTTATCTTTCCAATCGGTCAGCCCAGCTTTTACAAATTCTGCCCTTTACGGGCAGGGTGATTGACGACCCAATATCGTGAAATTATTCCTCAATACACTACTAATATTGTGGTTTTTTGTAAGTTGCTTATACAAAATTTACCACGAATGCTCGATAATCTTTACGGCATACAATAGAGGAACTTTAGGGGGAATAATGATTTTTTTAAGAACAAGGGACTCGCTATTTTGTGATAAATTAGCCTTTGACACCTACTTCTAACACTTGACTCCAATGTCCGACTTGGGTGTCGCGCATATGATAAATAGCGCGGTATTTCCAAAGTACAGCAGTTCCAGGGGCGGGAAGCTGGGTATTATCCTGATACCCTGGGGTTAGTTGGATGGTGAGCAGGCTGAAATTACCCGTGCCATGATCAGCTTCTAACTCTAAAGCATCCGTGCTGTTGTTTTTCCAATGCAGCATCGGATGACCTCCTTGAAAATCGACTGATAGCACTGGTTGTAGCGCAGAAAAATCAATACTTTGACTTTGTGCGGCAATGATTTTTAAAGCCTTGCCAATAGATTCCGTATAATTTTTATGTTTTTTAATGCGGGAAATTAATGCACCAAGAAAGCCAAAGATGTCGGCGTAAGGTTCAGAAATTGGCATGGTAGTTAACATCGGTAGCGGTGGTAAATTTATGATCATACCTTTTGGACCATCTCGTAAATTACGTTTAAACATGACCAACGCATTGGTATAGTTTTTCATCGCCTCTTGTGCTTTAAGACTATAATGAAACCAATCTACACCAGTCTGAAGTTGAATTAAATCGTTGGTACTTATTTCCAGAATTTCAGCATACGTGCCTAGCTGAGCGCTTAATTGCTGAAGTAATATCAGTTTACTATTATCATCGCGTGGTATTACAGTTGTGTTTGGCATGGTATGAATCCTTTTTTTGAAAAAAACCAGGGTCTAGTAGAAAATGTCTGCGGCATAAATAATGCACTCATTATCCTATAAAAAGCAATCATATTTTTTGGTAATAGGTATTTTTTGATAGATAAGGCTGTTTTATCAAAAATATTGAAGTGAGTAGGGCGTGGTAACCTGTTATCATCCGATAATACTTACTTACCCGATCAAAAAATACTCATACATAGCTCATTAAACCACTTACTACAACATAAAAACCTAATACCATGAAAAGAAAACCTGTAACATTGCTTTGTGTATTTTAAATTTAATATTTTATATTATTTTTCAATTATTTACGCTATGGTATTTAGCTGATGGTAACCCGTTACCAGGCAATTTACATTGGTTACTACGATAAAAATAGTGTTTTTTAGAATAGGGTAACCCAAAACTATGGCTACGCACGTAAGACTCAAAATTTTTTTTTATTGATTCTTACGTGGGTAGCCATTTTTTATGAATTATTTTTCTGATGTTTATTACAAAATTAATTATTTTTTGTCTTGACAAGGCGATGTGTTTCAATTAACTGATATACGTGATCGCTAAGTAATTTTACTTATTTATTAGATAAATCGATCGATTTATTCTACAAAAACATATTTAGCTGTGCTTTAAATTTTATATATAAATATACTGATTCTGGTGTCGTTTTTTGTTGTTGAATTTTTGCAGTCTTCAACTAGTATTTTTATTGAGTAGTTTCAATCGACAAATGTGATTATCGTGAGGACTTGTATATCCAGTAAAATCGACTATTACTATTTCTTCAAAGTTAGTAATATTGGCTATTAATTAAGACTTGACGCTGTTATCTATCGCTTGTTTTTTGCTGAAAGTAGTTTTGAAGTCTTTTGCTTTAAAAACATAAGTTGCCATCATAAAATAAGCCTAGGTGTTCTTTGATAGTAACTATAAATTATTTTAACAAGGTTACATTATGAACAAAATAGAACTGGGTAGTCTACACCTTCGTCCTGAACGGCGAAGTTTTACACTAATTCGTGATAAATATTGGCAGATGTTTCCATTATTGTTTTCGAGCGGACTTGGCTCGCTAGGCATTATCACATCGAATCATTTTACAATTAGCGGTTGGGTAATGGCGGCTGGATTGATCATCATTACTATTAATTTGCATGCTTGGAGTAAGAATTGCTATCGAATGATCTTACAATCATTCGAGCAAAATATGTTTAAAAATTTTCAGCAAGAAAATAATAATAATATCAAAGCTTTACAGAAAAGACATAATGAAACTATTTTATTAACCTGCGCCAAGCATGTTGGAATAGAGCGCAATCGTATTGAAACGTTAATGATTGCTTTAGCGCAACGTTTTGATACATTATCAAATTGTTTCGATGAGCAGGAACAAAAAAAGACAGAAACCGCATCTTCCATCGAAACACACATTATCAATTTAGCACAACGTTTCGATGCACTGACTTTATATCTTAACCAACGATCAACAGATAATAAAAAATCAGAGCAAAGCGTTGATGAACTTGATTCATTGTGTCAAAAAGTTCTCCCCATATGGGCGAGTCAAATCGCAATGGCTAGAGTACATACTGAGGAGTCTATAGCCGATCTAGCTGAACGTTTCGATGCACTGTCAAAACGTCTTGATGCTTCTGTTATCGTATCTCAAAATACTGTAGAAGGTGACGAGGATTCACATGGTGGCATCGTTGAATTATTGCAAGATAGCCAACGGGCATTAAGCACTATAACTCAGGCACTAGGCTCATCCTTAGAAGAAAAAGAGAAACTCCTGAGCTCAATAGAAGATTTATCTGGTTTCACCGAACAACTCAGCAAAATGGCAAGAGAAGTCAGCAGTATTGCAAGCCAAACTAATTTGCTAGCATTAAATGCGGCCATTCAGGCCGCACGAGCTGGAGATGCTGGACACGGCTTTTCAGTGGTTGCCGATGAGGTTCGAAAACTATCGCGCCTGTCGGGTGATGTCGGCAAGAAGATTACTGAAACTATAGAATCGGTCAACGAAGCAATTGACGGTACTTTAGTCATTTCCCGAAAATTCGCCAAGCAAGACAAAGAAACACTGAATAATGCGGAACAAATAATCGCTTCAGTATTGAATCATTTCAATCTAACAGCTGCCGGATTGTCTGAATCTGAGGCGTTATTGCGTACCGAAAATAAAGCCATTAATCATGAAATATCTGATGTATTTATTTATCTGCAATTTCAGGATCGAGTTAGTCAAATTTTAACGCTGGTCTGTGACGATTTGAATAAACTTCAACAGCATTTGAACCAGTCTAATAATGATGACGTCAGTGAAGGATTATCTCGGTCGGTGAATGTAGAGCAGTGGCTGGAAGAACTGGCCAAAACTTATACGATGGAAGAGCAACTTGCCACACATGGTGGAGCTACAACCGAAATCAAAACCCATCAAAATAATATTACATTTTTTTGAGGACTTAAAAATGGCAAAAACAATACTGTTCGTAGAAGATTCCGCATCAGTTAGGCAGGTGATGAATAGCACCCTATCACGCGAGGGCTATGAGGTGATTCTAGCTTGTGATGGTCAAGATGCACTAACCAAGCTGGATGGGAGCAAAATTCATCTGATCATCAGTGACGTGAACATGCCCAATATGGACGGCCTCACTTTTGTTAAAACGGCCAAGCAACTGCCTGCCTATAAATTCACCCCGATCATCATGTTAACTACTGAAAATCAGGCAGCGAAAATAAATGAGGGCAAAGCCGCTGGTGTAAAAGCATGGATAGTCAAACCTTTTCAACCGCCACAATTGCTGGCTGCTGTTGCTCAACTTATCCAGGCATAGACCGGAGTACTTTATGGCACATATGGAAAATAAAAAACAGCAAACTCAGCGGATCGTCATTACAGGGGAATTGACTATTTATACTGCACTGGAATTAAAGGACACTTTGCTGGCTGTGTTGTTGACGACCAATAATCTCGAAATAGATTTATCTGAAGTGAGTGAAATTGATGCGGCCGGACTACAACTATTGGTGATGATAAAGCAGCATACTGCACTTTTAGGTAAAGTTTTACGTTTTAGCGGTCATAGTCCGGTAGTCGTTGAACTTCTCAATTTATCCGGTTTAGCCGGTTTTTTTGGCGATCCGTTACTGATGGCCCACACATCCATCTAAAAGGTAAATCGACATGATTCCAGATGAATATTTACAAACTTTTGTTGTTGAATGTAGTGAATTACTCGAACAAATGGAAGAAGCTCTGTTAACGGTAGAACAGGCCGAACATGATCCTGAAATCATCAATGCAATTTTTCGTGCTGCACATACTATTAAAGGTTCTGCTGGCATGTTTGGTCTCGATCCTATCGTGGCATTTACACATGCAGCAGAAAGCGTTCTGGATCGAGTACGTAGCGGTGATGTAATAATGACTTCAATATTGGCCGCCTTATTTATTGAAGTGCATGATCATTTAAGTGTCATGATTAATCATGTAGCAACCGGTAGCCAAGTATCCTTAGAAACTGACAATCATGGTAAAAGTTTAATCGCGCAATTAGCTGAATATCTAAGCGAGATCTTAGCCGATCAGGCCAATTTTACAGCAGAAGTACCGATAATTCATCAGTTCAGGCTAGAGCGTGAACAAAGCGATGTAGTTGGAACTGATCATTGGCATCTTTCTTTACGTTTTGGACCTGAGGTATTCCGGAATGGCATGGATCCGTTTTCCTTCGTGCGCTGCCTGTTCTCTTTAGGAACTATTGTGCAATTAGTGACATTGATTGATGCGATTCCAGTAGCCGAAAACATGGATCCAGAATGTTGCTATTTAGGCTTTGAAATTAGCTTTAACAGTACTTCCGACAAACTTGCGATTGAGAGTGTCTTCAATTTTGTTCGTAGTGATTGTTTAATTCGCATACTGCCACCACGAAGTAAAGTTTCTGAATACCAGCGTTTGATTCTGGAATTACCGGAACAAGACATGCGCCTAGGTGAAATTTTAGTCAAATGTGGCACGTTAACACCGAAAGAACTGGAAAATATTTTGTGCTTTCAATCCGAACAGGAAGATGAAATACAACGCCCGATTGGCGAAGTTCTAGTCGAACAACAATTAGTCAGTCCTCCTGTGGTAGAAGCGGCATTAGAAAAACAACAGCAAATTAAAGATCACAAAAAAAGTGAAGCGAGTTTGATACGCGTTGATGCCGATAAACTCGACGAATTGATCAATTTAGTCGGTGAACTGATCATTGCTGGCGCCGGCACCAACCTGATTGCGCGCCGCGCCAAAATGGCGAATCTTATCGAATCCACCGCTACACTATCGCGCTTAGTCGAGGAGGTTAGAGATTCAGCACTGGCTTTGCGTATGGTGCAAATCGGCGGCACTTTCAATCGCTTCCAGCGGGTAGTGCGTGATGTCAGCAAAGAACTAGGCAAGGAAGTCGACTTAATCATTAGTGGTGCAGAGACCGAACTTGATAAAACCGTTGTAGAAAAAATAGGCGATCCATTAACCCATTTGGTGCGCAACTCTATGGATCATGGCATAGAGGCTGCGGAGTTGAGACTTGCACTGGGTAAACCGGCTAAAGGCACGCTGAAACTCAATGCTTATCATGATGCAGGCAGCATCGTTATTGAAGTGATTGACGATGGTGGTGGCTTGAATAAAGAGAAAATTCTCAGTAAAGCCATTGAACTCGGCTTGATCACTGAAACTGAAAACCTGACTGACAAAGAAATCTACAGCTTAATTTTTGAACCAGGCTTCTCAACCGTCGATGCTATTAGTAATCTCTCCGGTCGTGGTGTTGGTATGGATGTGGTGCGTCGAAATATTCAAGCGTTACGTGGCACGGTGGATTTGGACAGTGTACCAGGATTGGGCAGTACCGTTCGTATTCGACTGCCACTAACACTCGCTATCATTGATGGTTTCATGGTTGGTGTTGGTAATGCCGCTTACGTCATTCCGCTGGACATGGTCGTTGAATGTGTCGAATTAAGCGCGTGGGCCAGTGATGAAGGCGATGGACAATATTTGAATCTGCGCGGTGAAGTGCTGCCTTATCGCAGATTGCGTGACCATTTTAATGCTGAAGGCGAAACAGTGCAGCGTGAGAACGTTGTAGTGGTGCGCTATGGCGAGCATAAAGCAGGTTTGGTCGTCGATAAGCTGATGGGAGAGTTTCAAACCGTAATTAAACCATTAGGAAAGCTGTTTAATGGCGAAAAAAGCATAGGTGGCTTCACTATTTTGGGCAGCGGAGAAGTTGCACTGATCGTTGATGTGCCAGGTTTGATGAGTCAGGTAGAACATAAAGGGATCACGGTTGCTATGGCATAAAACAAGTTTTTAAAAAGTTAAACACGCTGGATATAACTGGGAAATTAGCAAGACCAAAGTAATTATTTTTTAATTTATCGTGGAGCAAGCATAATGAATATGACCGTCACTAAAAAGATGACTTTACTGGTAGCTGCCGCCATTCTTGGTTTGATAGGCTTAGCTTGGCTAGGACAAAACAGAATGGATATGGTTTATGAAAAAACCAATTTCACTAATGTCAATAGCGTTCCAGCTATTGTGATACTCAGCAGAGCGGCTGAATCATTTGGTCGTCTGCGGGTCAGAGTTTACCGTCATGTATTAAATACCGATCTGACCAAGCTTTCGGAAATTGAAAGCTTGGTCAGGGAAGCCGATAATGGTGTATCAAAAGCGCTGAAAGACTATGAAATAACGATTGCAGATGCTAAGGATAAGCAGATGCTGGAAAATGATAGCGCGGCTTTCAATGAATATCTTAAAGGAGTGGAAAAAATTCTGGATTTTTCTCGCCAGAACAAGAATGAACAAGCTCGCGATATGCTGACGCAATATGCTGCGCAGGCTGAAAAGGCTAATACCACGTTTGGCATACACATGGACTACAACGTTGAGTTGGCGAAAAAAGCGGCGATCGATGCAGTGGCAGCGAAAAATGATGCGAGCCTAATGTCGACTATTATCGCTAGCATTGTTCTGTTAATGACAGCACTACTGGGTTGGTTCATCACTAACAGTGTGCTACGACAGCTAGGCGAAGAACCCGATGTCGTAGCCAACTTGGCCAATAAGATAGCGGCCGGGGATTTAAGCACCAAGATTGAGCTTAAGGCAGGTGACAATGTCAGTTTGATGTCGGCGATGAAACGTATGACGATTTCAATTCAGGCATTGGTCACCGATGCAGCGATACTTTCTACTGCCGCCGTTGAAGGTCGATTGAAAACGCGTGCCGATGCAAGCAAACACCAGGGTGATTTTTGTAAAATTGTCGAAGGTGTGAATACTACCCTGGATGCCGTAATTGGACCCTTGAACGTTGCTGCCGATTACGTGGATAAAATTTCTAAAGGTGCAATCCCAGCCAAGATCACCGACACCTATAATGGTGATTTCAATATTCTTAAAAACAATCTGAATACCTGTATTGATGCTGTTAATGCCCTAGTGGCTGATGCCAAGGTATTATCTATAGCAGCTGTCGAAGGTCGCTTATCTACCCGGGCCGATGCGACTAAACACCAAGGTGATTACCAAAAAATCGTCGAAGGTGTGAATACTACCCTGGATGCCGTAATTGGACCCTTGAATGTTGCAGCTAACTACGTCGAGAATATCGCCAAAGGCAATATTCCTACCAAAATCACTGATACCTATAACGGTGATTTCAATGTCCTTAAAAATAATCTGAATACTTGTATTGATGCCATTAATTCCTTGGTGACTGATGCTAATATGCTCTCTGTAGCAGCGATCGAAGGTCGCTTATCTACCCGCGCCGACGCAACTAAACACCAAGGTGATTTTCGTAAAATTGTCCAAGGCGTGAATACTACTCTGGATGCCGTCATTGGACCCTTAAACGTTGCTGCCGATTACGTGGATAAAATTGCCAAAGGCACCATTCCGGCTAAAATCACCGATACCTATAACGGCGATTTCAACGTTATCAAAAATAATCTCAATACCGCCATTGATGCGGTCAATGCGCTGGTGGTCGATGCTGCCATGCTGGCCCAAGCTGCCGCTGAAGGTCGATTAGATACCCGTGCCGATGCGAGTAAACACCAGGGTGACTATCGAAAAATTGTCGAAGGTGTCAATAACACGTTGGATGGCGTCATACTGCCCGTCAACGAAGCTGTGGCAGTCTTGACTCAGATGGAAAAAGGTAATCTTACTCAAACCATCAATGGCAATTACCAGGGGCAGTTAAAGGATTTCAAAGATACTGTCAATAATACCATCGCTAAAATATCGGAAATCATCGGTGAAGTGAATGGTGCAGCGACTAATATCGCCTCGGCCAGTGAACAGGTGTCTGCCACTGCACAGAGCATGAGCCAAGCAACCAGTGAACAAGCGGCCAGTGTTGAAGAAACCAGTGCTTCTGTCGAACAGATGTCGGCTTCGATTAACCAGAATACTGAAAATGCCAAAGTCACCGATGGTATGGCTACTCAAACCAGTACCGAAGCAGTGCAAGGCGGTGAAGCTGTTAAAGAGACGGCGCGAGCTATGAAGAGTATCGCCGGTAAAATCGGTATCATCGACGACATTGCTTATCAAACTAATTTACTGGCTTTGAATGCGGCAATTGAAGCGGCACGGGCCGGTGAACACGGCAAGGGCTTTGCCGTAGTTGCTGCCGAAGTCCGCAAATTGGCGGAACGTAGCCAAGTCGCCGCTCAGGAAATTGGCGAACTGGCCACTAGCAGTGTCGAGATGGCGGAAAGCGCAGGCAAACTCTTAGATACCATCGTGCCCTCGATCAAGAAAACCTCCGATCTCGTACAAGAAATTGCAGCGGCCTCTGAAGAGCAGTCAGTCGGCGTAAACCAAATCAATACCGCGATGGACCAGCTCAATCAAATTACCCAACAAAATGCAAGTTCATCGGAACAATTGGCCTCAACCTCAGAAGAAATGAGCGGACAAGCCATGCAACTACAAGATCTTATGGCATTTTTTACCGTCGATAATAATAACGGAGCTGCATCTGTGACAACCTCAAAAAAGCCATTTAAAGCTACGGTTAAAAAAACTGGTGGAATAAAACAAGCATCACATGAAACCGAATTCGTGAAGTTTTAGGAGGGAATATGAATGCAATCACACCAGTAACACAATCACTATCAACTGTTATCAGAAATCTCGAACTAGAAGATCAACAGCAATATCTGACTTTTATGCTCAGCGGTGAAACCTATGCAATAAGCATATTGAGCATCAAGGAAATCATACAATACGGGGCACTAACTGAAGTACCTCGAATGCCAGATTTCATCCGAGGTGTCATTAATCTGAGGGGAGCCGTAGTACCGGTAATTGATCTAAGTGCGCGTTTTGGTAAGCCGCCCACGCCGGTAGGTCGACGCAACTGCATTATTATTATCGAAGTGGCTTTGGGTTCGGAAACCCAGAATGTCGGGGTGATGGTGGATGCGGTGAATGCAGTTTTGGAAATCCCCGCTAATGAAATCGAACAGGCACCAACCTTTGGCACCAATATTAGAGCTGATTTTATTGCCGGCATGGGTAAGATCAATGGCAAGTTTGTAATCATTCTTAATATTCAGTATGTGTTGTCGATGGATGACATGGCTACTCTGGCAGCGGTTAGTTCTGCTCCCGAATTGGCGCTGGCAGGTTAACTGTTAATTTCGTTATCCTGAAAAATGATGTGATTACAAACTAATAACAGGAATAAACATAATGACTGCATACGTTTTTCATCAGCCTAATCTAGCCGCAGTGGTGTTGCAAGAGAAAGAATTTACACAATTTACCGATCTTATTTACCGTATTGCAGGCATTAGCATGTCAGCTTCCAAAAAGCCGTTGGTCACCAGTCGTCTAGCGAAGCGACTTAAACATTACGGACTGGCTAGTTACGGTGAATACTTCAAGATGATTACTGCAGCCAGCGGCAAATCGGAATTGCAAATGGCTGTGGATTTACTCACTACCAACGAAACGCATTTCTTTCGGGAACCTAAACATTTCGATTTTTTGCGCCAGCATATTTTATCGTTACGAAAACACGGTAAAACTGTGCGCATTTGGAGTGCAGCTTGCTCTAGTGGCGAGGAACCTTATAGTATTGCGATGCTGCTAGATGAAGTTTTGGGTATTGCTCCGTGGGAAATTATTGCTTCTGACCTGAGCACGCGGGTACTGGAAAAAGCGAGAAACGGTCTTTACCCTATGGAGCGTATGCTAGAAATCCCTCAACGTTATTTGTCTAATTATTGTTTAAAAGGTACTGGAACGCAGGAAGGAACGTTACTAATTGAACGAAAATTACGTGATCGCGTGCAATTTGAACACTATAACTTGACTGAAACGCCACCGAAACTGGGCGAATTTGATGTAATTTTTCTACGTAACGTAATGATTTACTTTGATCTTGAGACCAAGCGTCAGGTGGTATCGCGTCTATTGTCTTTATTACGCCCGGGCGGACATTTTTTGGTCGGTCATTCTGAGACACTCAATGGTATAAGTGCAGATTTACGACTGGTACAACCTGCAATTTATCAAAAACCTTAAAATGATAAATATTTTACATCCTGTAGAGATATTTCTGCACCCAGGTGATTATTATTTCGGTAATAGGGACACACGGATTCGTACTGTGCTGGGTTCTTGTGTCTCGATAACCTGTTGGCATCCTAATCTATTGCTAGGCGGCATGTGTCACTACATGTTGCCAGAACGAGGTAACAGCGAATGTTCGACACCTGACGGACGTTACGCCGATGCAGCGGTTGCCATGCTGCTCCTAAATATTGATAATATTGGCGTTCCCTATAAAGAATATCAAGTTAAATTATTTGGCGGTAGCAGTATGTTTCCCAAAGCCTATAAAAATAAAATACCGCAGATTCATGTCCAAAATGTACAAGCCGCGCGGCGACTAATAAAACAACATGGTTTTAGATGTGTAGCTGAGAATTTGGGAGGCTTCGGGTCTCGCAACATAATTTTTGAAGTATGGAGCGGGGACGTTTGGGTTAAGCATCGTAATATGTTGAGCGTAGTGGATCCCGTCCCGGTGCATGAAAAAAATAGGTTAAAAAAGAATCCTGTGTCGCATTTATAATACTCTGGTGCTTACGGTGTTCAAGTTGAGAGCCTATAAACCGGTTGATTAATGATTCTTGGTTTAATAGCCCGCTGCAATCGCTGCGGCAAGCCAATCGGATAAAGCGCCCACAGTGAAAATCTGATTATTACCCAGTGCAGATCCCAGATAATAGACAGTTCCATTAGCGGTAGCTACATAAGAATTGGTTTTTGGATAATAGCGATAATAATATCCAGCCGCAGTCGATGACACTGGACTTGTTGGCGATAAGGAATTGGCAGGAGAAATATATTCAGGATAAGCCCCTTCCAGATAGGCAAATATCCGGTCAGAATCATTAGCACTGGATTGACTAGATGAAACTGAGCTTAAAGTAACCAAATTGGATTGTTGCACTGTCGATCCGCTGACAGGGGTAGCCAGTGGTAACGTTGAGAAAGCACCGCCAGCATTTGCAATGGGCAAAGCCGCAATTGCATCGACAACCGCTAGGCTTTTATCAATTACTTGGCCAAAGACGGTAAAACCGCCATTTTGATTATCAAGATTTGCCGAATTATTGGCCAGGTTAAAAAACCAGCCGCTAGTGGCGCTATTAGGATCACCACCCACCTTGGCCATGGCGATACTGCCGCGTAAATTGGAGCGGCTGGCGCTAAATTCATTGATCAGTGGCGTAGCCGTTCTGATACTGGTATCTATAGGCGTCGACGACGTGCCATTCCAAAGATATCCGCCGCCTTGAATAATAAATCCAGGCACACTACGGTGTATAAATGATTGATTAAAAGCTCCGCTATTTACGTAACCTAAAAAATTTTCCACGGTTAACGGCGCAGCTCCATTGTATAACTTAATGTCGATAAGCCCCATAGAAGTTTGCATGCGTACGACAGATACAGAATTGGTAGCAACTATCGGTGTAGTAGCTTGAGCATCGGTCATTATGCCGACTAAGCCTATGATTAAAGTTAATAGTTTTTTTTGCAGCGATTTTATAGTCATATTATGCCTATTTGGTTAGGGGTTAGTTTAGAGTTGGTTGGTTTCCTGCGAAAAATTTACAATAACGCCTGTTATTGTCCCGCCGTAAAGCCATTAATAGCTTCACTAAAATACAAATAACAGTTGCTAACGGTAGGCGTGGATATTTTCTATTCAATCGCGTGCTTTTAACGCTTAGTAAAATGCCATGTTCTGTAGCTAATTTTATTTCAGGACTTTAAATGCCTTAATATCACCACTGAGAGACTCAACACCGCTACTTTCAGTGCGTATTTTACCTAAATTTTAGTTTCAGCTGTCCCTATTTTAACGAGAATTGGGCTTATTTTTCATTAAACCCAGTAAGCCGATCATCAGCGCCAGCGGCGTGGGCGGGCAGCCGGGAATCACTGCATCAACTGGTATCACGTTGGATACCGCGCCACAACTGGCATAAGACACGCCAAATTCCCCGCCGCAAACCGCGCAATCACCGACCGCAACCACCCATTTTGGATTCGGCGTTGCTTCATAAGTACGCAGCAATGCAGTCTGCATGTGTCTGGACACCGGCCCCGTAACCAATAAAACATCGGCGTGTCTTGGGGAGGCGACAAAATGAATGCCAAAACGCTCAATATCGTAAAAAGGATTATTCAAGGCATGAATTTCCAGCTCGCAGCCATTACAAGATCCCGCATCAATTTGACGTATCGCAATGCTGCCGGAAAATTTCTGGTCTATATGTCTTTTAACATGAATGCCCAATGTCTCCAGCTCAGTCTCGTTCCCATGCTCTGCGTGGGAACGTAAATTGAATTTTTCGGTCACAATACCGGTGGTCAGGATTTTTTTAAAAAGTCTCAGCATGTTTCCTTCCTATAAATCATTGCCCGAATACGAGCCGTTCAGGGATTTGTTGCACACAGGAAAATCCGGCACGATATTATTCAATACCAGTTTTTCGAGGGCGGGCCAGTTGAGCTGGCTGGGGTCGCGCGGATAAAAACGGGCAATTTTGTTATCTGCTTCAAAGCGAATATAACTGACGATTTCACCGCGCCAACCCTCGATGATGCCCAAACCTTCGGCGCCTTCCGGCGGAGTTTTCCAGTCTGTAACCAGCGCCCCGTCAACCAGTTGCTCGATAAATTTTTCGATCAATACTAAACTGACCCTGATTTCCTTGTATCTGATCCAGAAGCGCGAGGCAATGTCGCCCTGAGTTTCCACGGCGACCTTAAAGTCCACCTGATCATAAGGCGGATAGGGCGCATCGCGGCGCACATCAAAATCCTGTCCGCTGGCCCGCCCTACATAGCCGAGTGTTCCAAAAGCCGCAGCGGTTTGTTCGGATAAAAATCCGGCGGTATACAAGCGGTCTTCCAGCGATGAATTAAGATCCAGCGCGAGTATGATCTCGGCCAGTTCGGTTCTTAATTCGACGATGTCTTTTTTGATCAGGGTACAAAACTCTTCTGACACATCACAGGCCACGCCGCCAGGCACAATTTTATCCATCAACAAGCGATGACCAAACACGGTTGCATTGGTGCGCAGCCAAAGTTCGCGCAAGCGGGTCATCTGCATTTGTGCAAATACAAAAGCGACATCGTTACAGATTGCGCCTATATCACCGATATGATTGGCGATGCGTTCCCGCTCTGCCAGAATCCCGCGTATCAAAGTGGCACGCACTGGAATCTCAACGCCGGCCGCCTGTTCCATCGCCCGACAGGCCGCCCAGCAATGACCCACCGTGGTGTCGCCGGACACACGCCCAGCCAGCCTGGCTAAAGACTCCGGATTTCTGCCTTCAGCAATTTTTTCTATGCCCTTGTGCACATAACCCAAACGCTCTTCGAGATTTAAAATCAGCTCGCCGACCGCCTGAAACCGAAAATGCCCCGGCTCTATGATACCGGCATGGATCGGCCCTACCGGGATTTCATAAACACCGGCGCCATGAGATTTGATGAAGGGATAGTGCATATCTGGCGGCGTAATACCTACCCGCGTGCCCTGAACAGGAAAGTCTTTACGTAAGGGATAACTGTTTTCTATCCAGGCCTGATGCCGGGTCCAGCGCCGGTTATCGGGATGGCCTAAGAACCGGATGCCAAACATATCCTGGCTATGGCGTTCACTGCGGTTGGCGGCCGGATAAACCGTGGCCTGGCTGGGCAGTTCCGGATGCTCGACAGCAATGCTTGTGCGCAGCAGGAGATACCGCCCCTGTTGTTCAAAACAACTGTTGACCAAGAACTGGTCTTGATCATGTTCTGCCCAGCCGGCAACCCAGCGCAGCTGTTGCTTCATGGCCAGTTCTGCAACTCGTTGCCAGGCCTGACTATCAATCTGCCAGGTGGTCGCCGCTTGCACCACCTCACATTCAGCACTCACGCTGCTTAAAAAATCCGCCATCCAGTTTAAAGAACTCATAACGGCGTGCTCCCGGAAATTAATAATGTCGCCTGTGAAAACCAGTTAGCCAGAAAATCGGGTATCGCCAAACCCAGCCACAGCACTAAGGCCAGATGAATAATGACCGGCCATAAATTGGCTTTAATCGCTTGCTGGTCTTTGGGCGGAATGCCGTAAACCATAGGCTGAATATGTCTAAACAAGCCAGCAAAGGCAATGCCTATGTCCAGCAACAGCAAAGGCGCCAGCCACGGATAACTGTGCATGGTCGCCAGCAACACCAAAAACTCGCTGGTAAATACGCCAAACGGCGGAAAGCCGGCTATCGCAATCGTGCCGATCAACAAGCCCCAACCGATTCTGGGCTGGGTTTTAATCAGGCCGCGTATCTGGTCTATTTTTTGGGTTCCGGCCAGCTGCGCCGCATGACCTACCGTTACAAAAATGGCCGATTTGGTCAAAGAATGCACCGTCATGTGTAATAACGCCGCAAAAGTTGCCAACGGGCCGCCGATGCCAAAGGCAAACGTCATCAAACCCATATGTTCAATTGATGAGTAACTGAACAGCCGCTTGATGTCTTTTTGCCGGTGCAGCAATATTGCGGCGACCAGAAACGACAACAAGCCAAAGCCCATCATCAAAAAACCCGCCATATTGGAACCCGTTGCGCCATCGACCAGCATTTTATTGCGCACCACAGCATACAAGGCGTCATTTAACAGCAAGCCCGACAACACCGCAGACATGGGCGTAGGCCCTTCGGAATGGGCGTCGGGCAGCCAGTTATGCAAAGGCACCAGACCGATTTTGGTGCCATAACCGATCAGTAAAAAAACAAAGGCAATTTCAAGAATTTCGGGATTTAACTTATCAGCATTTTCATACAGTACCGACCACAGCAGCGCATTTTCGCCATCGCCGATCTGCACCGCCGCGTAATACAGCAAAATCGTGCCGAACAGCGCCTGGGCAATGCCGACCCCGCATAAAATAAAGTATTTCCATGCCGCCTCGATAGATTCGGGCGTGCGATACAAACTGACCAGCAACACGGTTGCCAGGGTCGCACCTTCCATCGCCACCCACATGATGCCCATATTATTGGTAGTCAACACCAGATACATGGCCAGCATAAAGCCCTGAAACATCGAGTAATACAGCTTTAAGCGCTGGTCAGAAAGCTTGCCGATTTCCTTTTCATGCGCCATATACGGCGAGGAAAATATCGACGTGGTGAAACCGACAAAGGCGGTCAACACAATCAAATACACATTAAACGGGTCGATTAAAAAAGCCTCGTTTGACGAAATTATCCGGCCCTGGTTGAGCACATTAACTGCCAGCCAGATTGTTGCCAGCAAGCAAATACCGTTAAATTTGATGTTGAGTTTTCCGGTGTCTGTTTTATGCCCGGCCAGCGTAAAATAAACAATGCCGATCAAGGGTATGAGTAAAACCAAATAGGCGGCAATCATTTATCTACCTCGTGTAAACGGTTCAACATATCCACATCCAGGGTATCGATACTGGTGCGTATATGCAGAAAGAAAATACCAAACAACACGGCAGCTACCAGCACGTCAAAGGCCACGCCCAGTTCAACGACCATCGGCATGCCGTTAGTGGCAACAATGGCCGCGAAAAACAAGCCGTTTTCTATCGACATAAAGCCGACCACATGCGCGATCGCCTGCCGGTGCGAAATCATTAACAACATACCCAACAGCATTACCGAAAGACTGACCGCCAGCGCATTTAGCATTACTGCCGAAGACGACTGCACGACAGGATGCAGCACGTAATAACTGAACACCATCAGACTGGCTCCGCCCAGCATCACAAAGGTGTTGTTTTTTAAGGCTTCAATATCTCGGTGCATGTTCATGTGCAGCACCTGCCGCCTTAACATCCACGGAATAAATATGACTTTCAGCACCAGGGTCAGTACCGCAGAAATATAAAGATGCGGATTATCCAGGCTGTAGGCGGCCAAGGCTGTAGTCAAGGTTAATAAAAAACCCTGCAAGGCGAACACAAATATCAGCCGCAGCAACCTCCCCTGCCCTAACATAAGAAACGAGGTCAGCCCGACCAAGGCAGCCATCGATAAAATGGCCTGAGTATAAAAATCCAGTTGTTCAATGTTCATTAGCGTGACGCCTCCAAAATAATATGGCTCAACATGCCTAGCAGCCCCAACAAATAGGCGAAACTCAAATATTCCTGCACCCGAAACAAACGCATTTTTGCAACCAGTGTTTCCGAAATAGCCAGAACTATCGCCAACACCGCCAGCTTGGCCATGATAGCCATCAAGCCGTAAGCCAAGTCTTGAGGATTAAAGCTTTGAGCGATACCCCAGGGGAAAAAGATATTGGCAATCAATACGCCATAAAGCATCAGCTTCAACTGACTGGCCCATTCAATCAAGGCCAAATGCCGACCGCTGTATTCGAGTATCATGGCCTCATGTATCATGGTCAGCTCCAGATGCGTAGACGGATTATCCACTGGAATCCGTCCGGTTTCGGCAACGGCTACCAGTATCAATGCCGATAGGGCAAACACAAACGAAGGCCGCAAAATCAAGCCTTCATTCAAGACATGGGCAATAGCCAGGGATAAATTGGTTGTTGAGGCTGTCATGGTCAAGGTGAAAATGGCCATCAACATCGCGGGTTCCGCCAATGAGGAAATCGTCATTTCCCTGGATGAACCCATGCCGCCGAACGCGGTGCCGATGTCCAATCCTGCCAGCGCCAGAAAAAACCGGGCAAAGGCAAAAAATCCCACCATCACTATCACATCGGCGCTAGCCGATGTCGGCAAATCAACCGCAATCAACGGCACCACCGTAGCTGCCAGCACTGTTGCCGAAAAGATAACGTACGGCGCTTTGATAAACAGCCATGAAGCCTGTTCCGAGACCACAGGTTGTTTATAAGTTAATTTAAGCAAATCGCGGTAAGGCTGGAAAATAGACGGCGCTTTGCGGTTTTGCAGCCAGCATTTGCAGCATTTGACCCAGCCTGCCAGCAGCGGCGATAAGGCGACAAACAGTATGGTTTGTAAAATTGCGATTAACCAGTTCATCAGCTGATTACCCATAACATCAAAATTAAAGTCGCAAACGAATAACCCAGATAAGTCCGAATATTCCCCGTTTGAATCCGTCCAACGATAGTGGCCGTGGTATTTACCCCGCGTTCTATCGGTTCATACAACAGCGGCCAACTATGATCATTAACCTCCAGGTGATAATGCACTGCTGCGACATCCTGATTCATCGCGCCGCGCAGGTCTTTATCGATGCGCTCGTCAATAATCCAGACCTTGTTGAATATCCGTCGGAACGGCATGGTAAAAGCGCTACAGCTGTATTGCATTTTTGGCGTTAAGCCGCCAAAACCACAATCCCAGGTTTCAGCATGACGTATCACCGTAGCCGGATTGCGCCGTAAATACCAAAAACTGATGCAACCGGCAATCAAGGCACCGGTCAGCACCAAAGGCGGGGCATAAGATGCCTGATTTGCAGAAACCGGGGCCAACCACAACCAGCCTAAAGCCGCATCATTCGGCAAGCTTGCCCCCAACAATTGTCCGGAAACCTTGTTGATTAGGTTGATAATCAAACCGGGAAAAATACCAAACAAAAAACATAAACCAGCCAGTAGCCCGGACCCTGCCAGCATGCCTTTATCCTGAATCTCACGGGCATTATCACAATGATGTGAACGGGATTGACCTAAAAAGATCATGCCGAAGACCTTGACAAAACAGGCGGCAGCCAAGGCTGCCGTTAACGCCAGACTCGCCGCAGCGACCGGTATTAAGCTGCGTAATACGCCGTTATCTAGCACATCAACCTGCAAGGCGGTCTGAAATGCCAGCCATTCGGAAACAAAACCATTAAACAGCGGCAAGGAAGATATGCTCATGCAGCCGATCAAAAACAACACGCTGGTTTTAGGCATTTTTCTGATCAAGCCGCCCATCAAGTCGATATTTAATTGATGAGTTTGATGATGAATCATACCGGCGCCGAGAAACAGCAGGTTCTTGAACAACGCATGATTAAACGCATGCAGCAAGGCGGCCAGAAAACCCAAGGCTGCTAATTGCGGATGACCGTTGGCCATAAAAATCATAGCCAATCCCAGCACCATAAAAATAATGCCGATATTTTCAACCGAACTGTAGGCCAGCAAGCGTTTTAAATTGGGCTGCATCATCGCGTACAAAATGCCGCCCAGCGCTGAAATCGTACCTAGAATCAGCAAGACTACGCCCCACTGCCAATGCACCTCGCCCAGCAAATCAAAACAAAACCGGATCAGGCCATAAAGCGCAACTTTAAGCATCACCCCGCTCATCAATGCAGAAATATGCGAAGGTGCGACCGGATGCGCTTCCGGCAACCAGACATGCACCGGTACTATCCCTGCCTTCATGCCAAAACCCAGCAACGCCAGGACAAAGGCAATGCTGGCCCAGTTAGCCGACAACTGAACCTGGCGCAAAGCATCAAAGGTAAAGCCTTCGGAGAAACTGGCCAGTACGCCAAAGCCCAGAATAATTGCCAAAGCGCCAACTTCGGCCATCAATAAATAAATAAACGCAGCCCGACGATTGGCGGCGTGTTCATGCTGGAAGGCGACCAGAAAATAACTGGCTACCGACATCAATTCCCAGGCGATCATGAAAAAGAACGCGTCATCGGCCAGCAGCACCAGCAACATCCCGGATACAAACAAGCCGGTAAACAAGCCCAGCACCGCAAAAGGATGCTGGCTGTCCGTGTAACTTTTGACATAGCCCGGCCCGTAAAGGCTGACCGCACTGACCGCAATACCGACAATTAGAAAGAAAAACCCCGATAAACAATCAAATCGGACATGCCAGGGCAGCCACGGCAAACCCAAACTGAGCTGGTCAGTAACAACGCCTTGACTGATCAACACGCTCAAACCGGCCAGTACCGCAAATACACCGGACAAACCCAGCAACATGAATACTGCTTTTTGCACTAAAGATGAAAACTGTTTTTCGCCCAAACAACTGGCAAGCCTTTCATTGTCTGCTGAAGATTTTTCAAACCAGTCCAATAAAAACAGGCGCTGATTCATGACCAGCGCCAGCAAACCGGAAGCAAAACTTAGAATAACAGCGCTATAAGCTAGGATAAGGATCATAAAATTCTCACTAAAACATAGTTTCTAGGAACGATCTTACAATCCATAATGATCGCTTTTACGACGACTCATGTTATTTCTCTTCATTCTACGTACCGCCAAAGGATGTGCAGAAAAAGCATCATGGTATTCCATTCCGTGAAACACGCAGTTGCCGCCCTGAGCTTCGTAGTTATGCTGAAAATCGTGAAAAAACTCCATCACTGTATGATCAAGTAGGTAAGTATTGTTCATTTGAAAAATGACTGTCTTGTTGTTATCCAGGTTGGCAAGCGCTGTCTTCAGTGACATAAAATTGGAAAAAATAGCCGCACCGACTATTGATACCACGACAGTGTCGGTATCTTTTGGTTCAATAACAAAATGAATTTTGAACAGATTATTGGGTCTTACTCCGCGCAGCATATGGATAGCGAACTTGGTAGCAATCCCTATAGCGACACCGATTAACAAATCGGTCGCTAATACGCCAATAATCGTCACCACAAACATAAATAACTGTTCTTTTCCAACGCCCATGACTTTAGCAAACGCTGTAGGAGAAGCCAGACGAAAGCCGGTAAAGACCAGTAGTGAAGCCAAAGCCGCCAGTGGAATGCTGTGAATCAATCGCGGAAACAGTACCACAAACAACAGCATAAAACTGCCGTGAAAAAAGTTGGCCCACTGGGTTTTTGCCCCGTTATTCACATTAGCCGAGCTTCTGACGATCTCGGTTATCATCGGCAGGCCACCGATTAAACCGGCCAGTAGATTACCCACACCAACAGCGGTCAAGTCACGATCAAGATTTGACTGGCGTTTATATGGATCCAGTTTGTCTACCGCCATTCCGCTGAGCAAACTCTCCAGACTGCCGACTAAACTAATGCTGATTACAGCTTCCCAAAATTCCAGTGTCGCGATTTTTGAAAAGTCGGGAAAATAAAAGCTGGACATGAAATTTTCAGAGATTGCGACCAAAAATGCCGGTCCTACGGTTTCTTCATGATGCGCCAGAAAATGCGCATCCGGCAAAAACAAATACATGTGTTCATGATCCAGATCAAAATAGCGCGCCAAACCTATTCCGGCCAACACCACGATCAGTGGTGCCGGTATCATTTTCAATATGGGGTTTTTTACCACCGACCAGATAAGCAGTATCAATAATCCAGTAAAGCCAATAATTGCAATTTCATGATTAGGATTTAGAAAACTATGCGGAATCTGAGCGATAGTCGAAAACAGACTGCTACCTTGTTCCGGCGCAGTACCGAGCATCACATGAATCTGTTTGGCCATGATAATAATACCGATAGCCGCCAACATCCCATGCACCACCGAAGCCGGAAAAAACGAACTGAGCTTACCCGCTTTAAATACGCCCATTAAGATTTGTAAAACACTAGCGATCACAATCGCAGCCAACGCATAGCGATAACCCGCCAGTGCATCGCCCTGCCCTAATTCCTGCACCGCACCCAAAACCACTACGATCAAACCGGCAGCAGGACCGTTAATTGTTATGAAAGATCCATTAATGCGCGAAACCACCATCCCACCGATGATAGCTGTGATAATACCAGCCGAGGGCGGAAAACCCGATGCCATCGAGATACCTAGGCACAGCGGTAACGCAATAAGAAAAATCAGAAAACCGGACAGTAAATCACTGCGCCAATGTTCTGTTAAACCCGCTAAGCCGGTTTTGGGTAATGATTGACGCATATCAAATCCTCGTTAATATAAAAATACTTTAACAATGAAAAAGCAATCGTCATGCCAGAAAATAAAGCATTGTTTTAATTGTTATTATTTTAATATTTAGATGAATACAAGGAAACAGGCAGTGCAAAACAACCGTTCAGTTGTTGTTTTGCACCGATACAGGAAGCATGTCGTATGGATTCATCACACGCCAACTGGCTAAAGACAGGCCTAAAGCACTATAATTCACCGAACAATCTGTTTTTTAACTTGTGGAGAAATGAATGCACGCAATAACGTTGATAAAAGGTGATGGCATCGGCCCATCAATCATGGATGAAGCAGTTAAAATTATTGACGCGTCGGGCGTAAAAATTCAGTGGGAAGAAGCCTATGCCGGCATGGCCGCTTTTGAACAATTTGGCACGCCACTGCCGGATGCAACCATGGCGTCGATAGACAAAACCCGTTTGGCGTTTAAAGGCCCATTGACTACCGGGGTTGGTGGCTCAGGATTTCGAAGCATTAACGTCGCCTTGCGGCAAAAATATGAGTTGTTCGCCAACATCCGTCCGGCCAAAAGCTGGCCTGGCGTAAAAACCCGCTATGACGATGTCGATATTGTTATCGTCAGGGAAAATACCGAAGGACTCTACGCCGGCCTTGAGCATTATTTAACCCCTAAAAAAGACATCGCAGAAAGTCTGGCTGTCGTTACCCGAACCGGTTCAGAGCGCGTGATCGAGTATGCGTTTAAATATGCCAGAGATAACAACCGCAAAAAAGTGACTGTTTGCCATAAGGCTAATATTTTAAAATTTACCCAAGGACTGTTTCTTGATGTGGCGAGAGAAACCGCCGAGCGTTATCCAGATATTCAGTTTGACGAAAAAATCATTGATGCCGCCTGCATGCACATGGTGATGGATCCTTCACAGTTTGATGTCATTGTCTGCACCAATATGTTTGGCGACATCTTATCCGACTTAACTGCGGGTCTGGTTGGCGGATTAGGCTTGATTCCGGGCGCAAATATCGGCAACGATGCCGCCTTGTTCGAAGCCGTACACGGCAGTGCGCCAGACATCACCGGAAAAAACCTGGCTAATCCCACCGCCGTGATCATGGCCGGCGTGATGATGCTGGATTATCTGGGCGAACACGAAGCGGCAGCCAAAATAAAAATAGCAGTTGAAAAAGTGGTTAATGAAGGTAAATTCGTTACTCCGGACCTTAATCCGCAATCAACATGCGGCACCATAGAAATGGGTAATGCGATTGTTGAGGCGGTCAATCACCCCGCCCTGAAGGACGGAGCTTGTAAAAGCTAGGTTGACCAGACTAAGCGCTAACACAGTGCTACGATTACAATGGGTCGTTAAGACTTACCAGCGAATGCTTCCTTAGTTCGCTGCTCTAAAAGGATCGGATCACG
>CANNNV010000028.1 GCA_947506155.1 Methylococcaceae bacterium | reverse complement strand
CACCTCCATTTTTTCCATTTGTGCTAATAACAGGGGTACATCGTCCGACCGTTCAATTCTTGTTATGGTAGGTGCTGTGTTCATGGCAAATTGGAGTAGTTTGCCATAATTTCATGAACTGAGTTTGAAATTAGCGAACCGTGAGTATCTTAAAAAGCTGTCAGATATATAATGTTTAAAACCTTATTACAGCAAGGTGAGTCAACGAGACATTGGTGATTACGTCAAAAAATGAAAATAACTTTTATAAAAAACACTCTTTTTATTGTTGCCATTGGCTTAGTCCTAACCCAGTTTGTCTGGGCAGAATCCCAAATTTCTCAGCAAAGTCATGAGGAAATCCGCAACAGCGCTATACAATTTTTGAGTACACTGCCGGGTGTTACCGGTACAACGAAAATCAGTGTCAACCTGCCTGATCCTCAACTAAAATTATCGGCCTGCGCTAGATTAGAATTCTTCTTCCCCAGTAGCAGCTACCCATATAACCAAAATATCCGTTTGGGCGTGCGTTGCACCAACCCACAGGCATGGTCTCTTTATTTAGCCGCCAGCATTCTGGAGTCAGATACTACTTTCCTCACACAAACAGCCATAAAAAAAAGACCAGCAATAAAATCAGAAGATTTGATAACCCGTCATCCACAACAATCCGTGCCTAGTACTCTGCCGGCTTTACATAATCTAAATACCGAAGTAACACTGACGCGAGGACAAACCGTCAAAACCATCGCCTCTGCTGAGGGCTTCCAGATTACTTACGAGGCCGAGGCTATGTCGAATGCTAAAGTAGGGCAATCTATTTTGGTACGTACACCATCGAAGCAGATCATCAACGGAATTGTTCGACCAGGCGGCATTGTTGAGTTGTTTGGCTCGCAATAAAATAAACTACTCTGTCTATCAATTCAATTATCCATCTTCAATACCGGGACAGCCGCCAGCAGTTTTTTGGTATAAGCATGCTTGGGCTGAGTCAAAACCTCGGCCACGCTGCCCTGCTCAATAATTTTCCCCTGATACATCACCGCCACGTCATCGGCGATTTCTGCGACCACAGCAAGATCATGGGTGATAAACAAATAACTCACGCCTTTTTCCTGTTGCAGGGTTTTAAGCAACTGGATAATCTGTGCCTGCACCGATACATCCAGTGCACTGGTCGGCTCATCGCAAACGATTAGTTTGGGCTCAACCGCCAAGGCGCGAGCGATGCAGATGCGCTGACGCTGGCCGCCGGAAAATTCATGCGGGTAACGCAAGGCTGAATCTTCCGGCAAATCAACTTGCTGCAATAATTGCTTAACGCTAGCCTTGCGCTGCTCTGAATTCAACTCAGGATGCAAGGCCCTGATGCCTTCGGCGATGATGTCTCCGACCAGCATGCGCGGGTTCATTGAGGAAAACGGGTCCTGAAACACGATCTGAATGTTAGCGCGCTGTTGACGCAAGGCTTCGCCGGTCAAGCCATTCAACTCGACGCCATTGATCACCACTTTTCCACTACCGGGGATCAGATTTAGCAAGCTTTTGCCCAAGGTGGTTTTACCGCAACCGGACTCGCCGACCAAGGCCAGGGTTTTGCCTTGTTGTATTTCAAAACTCACGCCATCGACCGCCCGTACCACATCGACAACTCGCTTGAAAATGCCTTTGCGGATAGGATAATAACAATAAAAATCGCTGACTTGGAGTAACGGCGGCTTTTCCTCGATGCAGTGATTCAAGCAACTTTGCATAGTCGGCAGCGCATCCAGCAATTTTCGGGTATACGGGTGTTTAGGCTGATTAAAAAACTCTGATGTCACGCCGGTTTCGACAATTTTCCCCTGCTGCATGACCGCAACCCGGTCGGCAATGCTAGACACCAGCGCTAGATCATGGCTGATCAGCCACAAAGCCATGCCGGTTTGTTGCTGGATAGTTTTCAGCAAGTCCAAGATTTGCGCCTGTATGGTCACATCCAGCGACGTAGTCGGCTCATCGGCGATCAATAAATCCGGTTTTCCAGCCAGGGCAATGGCTATCATTACCCGTTGGCGCTGGCCGCCGGACAGCTGATGCGGATAAGCCTTAATGCGCTGCAAAGGCTCGGGCAGTTCAACCTGGCTTAACAATTCCAGCACCCGTTGTTTTGCAACGGCTTTAGGCAGATTAAAATGAATTTTAAGAACTTCCTCAATCTGGCTGCCAATCGTCATCACCGGATTTAGCGAGGACATCGGGTCCTGAAAAATAAAACCGATACGTCGACCCCGAATTTTGCATAGCTCAAATTCAGAACGCTTCAGCAAATCATCATCTTGCAGTTTAATAACATCGGCCTTAAGCCTGGCATTAGTAGGCAACAGACCGAGCACCGACAACGCAGTGATCGATTTTCCGGAACCGGATTCGCCGACCAGCGCAAAAGTTTCACCGGGATAGATTGCAAAACTGATGTCATCGACGACAGTCTGCCGGTGATTGAAAGTGACGCTAAGCTGCTCAACAACCAGTATGGGATTAGTCATTGCCACTACGCCTCGGATCAAACGCTTGCTGCACCACGTCGGCAAACAGATTGGCGGCCAGTACCAGCGTAAACATAAACACAAAGGCGGCAGTCAGCGACCACCACACAATAGGCTCGCGGGCCATTTCCAGTCGCGCACCGTTAATCATATTACCCCAACTGTAGCTGGTCGGATCTACACCGATATTGATGTAGGACAACACCGCTTCGGCCAGCACCAGGGAACTAAAATCCAGCACCACCGAGATCAACACGATGTGCATCACATTGGGCAGGATGTGGCGCAGTAAAATCGCACCCTGCTTGACACCTAACGCAGTAGCGGCCTGGACATATTCCATTTCCCGAAGCTTTAGGGTTTCAGCCCTTAATAATCGACACAAGCCGGTCCAACTGGTCACGCCGAGAATCAGGCATAGAAATAACAAGCGCATATCAGATCTAACAATCACGCTGGTAAAGGCGGCTTCATGGTTGGCCATGTACACTTGCACCATCAGAATAGAGGCGGCGATCAGCAATACGCCGGGGATAGAATTGAGTGTGGTGTAGATGTACTGGATCACATCATCCACCCAGCCCTGAAAAAATCCAGCCAAAATGCCAAAAATGATCGCCATCGGTAGCATGATTAAGGTAGTTAAAGTGCCGATAACCAGGCCGGTGCGTATGCTTTTGACAGCCTGATAAAATACGTCTTCGCCGACTTTGTCGGTACCGAAAACGTGGTAATAGGCGGACAGGTGGATCAGGATGCTGGTTAGCGGCACAATAATAAACAGGGCTAACAAGACCGCTGGAGCGACACGGACTGCGTTCCCACGTCGGAGCGTGGGAACGAGAAGTAACAAACCCATCAGGCCTAAGCCTTGCGCAAGCCCATAAGCTGTTTTCTGCAGTATGTCAAAAATACGCTGGGTTTCGGGATTCTCCAAATGGCTGCCGCCAAACTCTAATCGAGGATAGTCCCATTGCATAGAACCGTCTGTCTGCATAATCATTTCCTTGCTGTACAACGTAAACGCAAAAGGCGCGGAATAGGTTTTTTCACCATGCTCCCGTAGCGGCGTCGCCCAATCATCCAACATACTGATAATCTCATTTTTCTTGTCATTTTTGGGCTTGAAATGCACGGAATCTAGCAAACCGATCAGCACAAAAAACAACAGCACCACCAGCGACACAATGGCTATTTTACTACCGGCTATTTTTTGCAGTGGACGTTTAATATGCTCCTTGCCTCGTAAATGCCAGCCTAGGGCCAGCATTACCGTAATCAGCAAATAGATTAAACCGTCTGTCCATAAAATTATCATTACGTTAACCTGTTTTTTTTCGTGCGTCGAG
Organism: Methylococcaceae bacterium; assembly: GCA_947506155.1. Lineage (GTDB taxonomy): Bacteria > Pseudomonadota > Gammaproteobacteria > Methylococcales > Methylomonadaceae > Methylobacter_A. The sequence continues at coordinate 20,567 of CANNNV010000028.1, read as the reverse complement.
GCTGGTATCAACGCCCAATTCTTGAATTTTTCGAGCCAGAGTATTTCTGCCATAGCCTAATAAAATAGCAGCTTCATGGCGTTTTCCGTGGGTGAAATTTAACGCAGCTTTAATCAAAATGCGTTCAACAGCAGGGATAATTTGTTTGGCTATCTCACCCTCGTTCCCAGCTGGGGCATGAGAATGAAGCAATAATTGCTGGTCTATACAGTTCCTGAGCAAGACTTCCCAGCCGATTTCAGTCGTATTTTTTTCTGAAAAGGTGCTAAGTAACTCTGGCGGCAGATCATGTAAATGAATTTCCCTGCCGGTAGCCATCACAGTTAACCATCGACAGCTGTTCTCCAGCTGTCTGACATTGCCCGGCCAGTCCAGTGTGCTTAAAAAAGCTTCGGCCTCCGGTTTCAAAAGTTTAATTTTCGTATTCAATTCAACAGCCGCCTGAGTTAAAAAATAGCGCAGCAGTAAAGGTATATCTTCTTTTCGTTCACGTAAGGGAGGGATGTGGATGCGAATCACATTTAAGCGATGAAATAAATCTTCCCGAAAACGGCCTTGCTCCACCAAGACTTCAAGGTTCTGATGGGTGGCAGCAATAATGCGCACATTAACTTTAACCGAGGCGTAAGAGCCGACCGGATAGAATTCACCATCAGCTAGCACTCGCAATAAACGGGTTTGCAGTTCGGCCGGCATGTCGCCGATTTCATCGAGAAATAAGGTGCCGCGATCGGCTTGTTCAAATCTTCCTGCCCGCCGCGCTTGGGCGCCGGTAAAAGCACCTTTTTCATGACCGAATAATTCAGATTCCATCAAGTCTTTAGGAATTGCGGACATATTCAGTGCGATGAACGGGCTGTCAGCTCTAGGGCTGTGTCTATGCAAAGCTTTAGCAACCAATTCCTTGCCGGTGCCTGATTCGCCGTTGATCAGGACGGTGATGTGTGACCTAGCCAATCTTCCTATGGCGCGGAATACTTCCTGCATAGATGGTGCTGCACCGATAATTTCCGGTGTGGCTTCTTCGGCCATTTGTGTAAATATAGTTACATCCACCGCTTGTTGTCGGCTATGAATGCAGGCTCTATGAGCCAAATCGACGACTTCTTTAATATCGAAAGGTTTGGGTAGATATTCAAAAGCGCCGCCGTGAAAGGCAGAAACCGCACTTTCCAAATCAGAATGCGCGGTCATTACAATAACCGGCAACTTAGGGTGGCTCAGCTGCACCTTGTCCAGCAACTCAAGTCCATCCATACCAGGCATGCGAATGTCGGTAATCAGCGCATCCGGTAAATCATCCTGCAATGCACTTAATAAATCGGTTGCACTAGAAAAACTACGGGTGATGATAGCGGCTTTTTGCAGCGCTTTTTCCACGACCCAGCGTATCGATTTATCGTCATCAATGATCCAGACGGTTTCTGGCTTAGTCATTAGCATTCCCCTCAATTGGTAAGAAAATCGAGAACACGGTGTTTTCGGGTTCGCTGCTGCATTCGATCAAGCCGTTATGCTGGTTGATCAGCGCCTGGGCGATAGACAAACCCAGTCCAGTGCCGTCTGCGCGCCCGGTAATCATTGGATAAAATATCTGATTCATCATGTCAGGGTGAATTCCAGGGCCGTTATCGATAATGTCACACTTGACCGCTAATTTATAACGTTTGCGACCAATGGTTACTTGCCGTTTAATTCGGGTTTTGATGATAATCTTGCCTATGCCATTTAGCGCCTGAACGGCGTTTTTGGCAATATTTAAAATGGCTTGGATCAACTGGTCTTTATCGCCCAGCAGATCTGGAATACTCGGATCGTAATCCGATTGAATAATGAGTCGGCTGCTAGCTTCTACTTGAACCAACTGCCTAACCCGTTCCAACACTTCATGAATATTAATAGCTTTTTTATTAGGCAGTTTGTTAGGTCCCAGCATTTTATCCATCAAACCTTGCAGGCGGTCAGACTCGGCAATAATGATTTGAGTGTATTCTTTAAGTTCAGGATCCTGTAATTCCATATCCAATAACTGTGCTGCGCCACGCAAGCCACCTAAGGGATTTTTGATTTCATGCGCCAGACCTCTGACCAATAACCGTGCGGTATTTTGCTGACTGAGTAACCGTTGTTCTTTGAAGATGCGCAGGTGATTATCCACTGGTTGCAACTCAACCAGAATTTCATCGACCTGCTCATTTTTTACTAACGGTGTCGCGCTAAAATTAATAGTGAGGCTTTGGCCCACCCGATCCAGAATAAGCTCGCGGTCCACCAAAGGTTCGGCCATAGCTAGGCATTGCTGCAAGTTTACTAGCAGAGCCGGATCGGAAGACTTGAATAACTCAACTGCGCTTAGGCCAACTAGGTGGCGTACGCTGTCGGCCAGCAAAACTTCTCCGGCAGAATTGAGGTAAATGAGGCTTAGATTACGATCAAATAACAAAATAGCGGCATTAAGATTATCAAGTATACGTTTATGCATGGCTTGCTGAGGGAAGGTTAAAATCAAGATATTATCATTTTTTTAAGCAAATATTGGACCGTGAGCTAGGGCGTCATTTAAATAGGGACAAGTACATGATCAGCATCCAGCAATCAAAAATCTACGCCGTCTTACGTTGTTTTTTGTTTCCTAGCGCACTGTTATGGCCCATTTAATAAAATAACTCGCTCATTTACGCACCATTTTAGCGCATAAAGCTGCCTGTTTTTAGTTCTTAATTTCAAGGTATCGCTAATGTCGGTATACGGCACATTGATTGCTTATAAATTACCAATAACTAGCCATTAAGGAACACTCTAGATGAAACAACGCCTAGTGGTAATCGGCAACGGCATGGCGGGGATGCGCACGGTAGAGGAACTGCTGAGTGCTGCCCCGGATAAATACCACATTACCGTGTTCGGCTCCGAGCCTTACGGTAACTACAACCGCATCATGCTGTCTTCAGTGCTATGTGGCGAGAAAACCATTGAGGATATTGTGATCAATAACCGCCAGTGGTACCTGGATCAGGGCATAACCCTGCACGCAGGCGAGGCTAAAACAGCAACGCATATTGATAGAAAAAATAAAATAGTCGCTGCGCAAGACGGGACTATGGCCGGCTATGATCGGCTGTTGATAGCCACCGGTTCCAACGCGGTCATAGCGCAAATTCCCGGCAACGACCTGGAGGGCGTGATCAGTTTTCGGGATATTTTTGATGTCAACAAAATGCTGTCCTACAGCCGCAGCCATAAAAAAGCCGTCGTTTTGGGTGGCGGTTTGTTAGGGCTGGAAGCGGCTAATGGTCTGGTTTTGCGAGGCATGGATGTGACCGTGATTCACAATAATGAAGTGTTGCTGAATCGGCAAATGGATAAGCCCGCAGCAAAAATGCTGCAAACAGAACTGGAACGGCGCGGCTTGAAATTTAACATGGCGGCAAAGCTTCAGCGCCTGGTGGGCGACGAACTAAATCATATTACCGGGGTCTGTTTTGACGATGGCAGTCAACTCGACTGTGATTTGTTTATCATGGCCATCGGCGTGCGTCCCAATATGGCGCTGGCCCAGCAAGCGGGTATTTATTGCGAGCGTGGCATTGTGGTCAATGATACCTTGCAAAGTTACGACCCCAGCATTTATGCGGTAGGCGAATGTATTCAGCACCGGGGCGACACTTTCGGTCTGGTCGCCCCGCTGTTTGAGCAGGCCAAGGTTTGCGCGAATCATCTCAGTGCGCATGGCGCGGCGGAATATATCACCTTGCCGACCGCCACCAAGCTTAAAGTCACCGGCATCAATTTGTTTTCGGTTGGCGATTTCCACGGTGATGAGCAGAGTGAAAGCATTTTTTTTACCGATCCGGCTAGCGGTATTTATAAAAAATTGGTTATCAAAGCCAATAAATTGGTTGGCGCGGTGTTATACGGTGATACCGCCGATGGCAGCTGGTATCAGCAATTGCTGGAAAATAAAGAGTCTATTGCCACTATCAGAGCGGAGCTTATTTTTGGTAAAGCTTACGTAAGAGATTTTAATGTCTAAAACCATACAAACCACTTGTCCTTACTGCGGCGTAGGTTGCGGCATCAGCGCTAAAGTTGGTCAGTCCCTGCATCAGCTTGAAATCAGCGGTGATGTCACGCATCCGGCTAATTTCGGAAGATTGTGCTCCAAAGGCTCGGCCTTAGGCGAAACGGTTGAACTCAAAGGCCGGTTGTTAGAACCGACCGTGTACGGACAACACGGTAGCTGGACCGAAGCACTGGATCTGGTTGCCAACTCCTTTAGCCGCATAATCGAAAAATACGGCGCAGATGCGGTGGCGATTTACGGTTCGGGACAATTGCTGACCGAAGATTATTACGTTGCCAACAAACTGATGAAAGGCTTTATCGGCAGCGGCAATATGGATACCAACAGCCGTTTGTGCATGTCGTCTTCGGTAGCCGGACATAAACGCGCGTTCGGCTCGGATACCGTGCCGGGCTGTTACGACGATTTTGAACAAGCGGAGATGATCGTGCTGATCGGCTCGAATGCGGCCTGGTGTCATCCGGTCAGTTTTCAGCGCATACGCGCGGCCAAGGAAGTTAATCCGGCGTTAAAGCTTGTGGTGATCGACCCGCGTCGCACTGCCAGTTGCGACATTGCCGATTTGCATTTGCCGCTAGCCAGCGGCACTGATGCGAACTTGTTTAACGGCTTGTTGCAGTACTTGAGTAAACATCAGGCGCTGGATCTGGCTTATATCGATGCGCATACCGAAGGTTTTGCTGATGCTCTAAAAGCCGCCGCTATTGATCTGGAGCAAGTTGCAGCGGTTTGCGGCTTAAACAAAGACGATATTCAGCGATTTTATGACTGGTTTGCTAATCATAAAAAAATCGTCAGTCTGTACAGTCAGGGCATTAATCAATCGTCTTCCGGCACCGACAAGGTCAATGCGATAATCAATTGTCATCTGGCGACCGGCAGTATCGGCAAACCGGGTTGCGGGCCATTTTCGTTAACCGGCCAGCCCAATGCGATGGGTGGACGTGAAGTTGGCGGCTTGTCGCATCAGCTGGCGGCGCATATGGACTTTTCCAGCACCGACGATATAGAGCGTGTCGCACGCTTTTGGAACACTCAAAACATTGCCCGAAAGCCCGGTTATCCAGCTGTGGACTTATTCGATGCCATTTATGACGGTAAAGTCAAAGCCGTGTGGATTATGGGCACCAACCCGGTGGTGAGTTTGCCGAATGCCAATAAAGTCAAACTCGCCTTGAAAAATTGCGAGTTTGTGGTGGTATCCGATTGCATCAAGGATACCGATACCACTGCGTTGGCGCATGTGTTATTGCCCGCCCAAGGCTGGAGCGAAAAAGACGGCACAGTGACCAATTCCGAGCGGCGAATTTCACGGCAACGGGCGTTATTTGACGGCTCGGGCAACGCCAAGCCGGACTGGTGGATTATCAGCCAAGTAGCCCGGCGCATGGGTTTTGAGCAAGAATTTTCTTATCAAAGTCCGGTGGAGATTTTTCGTGAACACGCTAGGCTGTCGGGCTTTGAAAACAACGGTACGCGTGATTTTGATATTTCGGCGTTTGCAGACATCACCGAGCAGGATTACCAGGGGTTGCAACCGACCCAATGGCCAGTTAATCAGGCTAATCCGCAAGGCCGATCAAGGATGTTTGAGGACGGGAAGTTTTTTACCGTATCGGGTAAAGCCCAGTTTATCGCGATCACCCCGTGCCTGCCTGTTCATTCCCCTGACCAGCATTATCCACTGATTTTAAATACCGGCCGGTTGCGCGACCAGTGGCATACCATGACCCGTACTGCGATTGCCGCTAAATTAAATCAGCATAAGGCTGAGCCTTTTGTTGAACTGCATCCCGTCGATGCCGAACGTTACGGTTTGCTGGCCAACACGCTGGCCGGCATTGAAAGTCCTTGGGGCTCCATGATAGCCAGGGTACAGCTCACCGACAGCCAGCAGCAAGGCAGTATTTTTGTTCCTATGCACTGGACAGAACAATATGCCAGTCATGGACGTATGGGGGCTTTAGTTAACCCGATAGTTGACCCGATTTCCAAGCAACCGGAAAGCAAGCACACCCCGGTGCGGATCAAGGTTTATCAACCCGTTTACCAGAGTTTTATTTTGTCCCGCCGCGAACTAAATATGACGATGCCGGATTATTGGGTAAAAATTAAAGGCCAGCAGCACTACCGTTATGAACTGGCCGGGATGAGCTTGCCTGAAAACTGGCAGGACTGGGCAAAAAACAAACTCTGCGACAGCCAGGGCGAAACGGTTCAATGGCAGGAATATCAGGATGCGGCGGGAGGACATTACCGCGCAGCGCGATTTGTCAACAATCAGCTGGAAAGCGTGATTTTTATTGCGACCAAGACCGAACTGCCCGAACGCAGTTGGTTGACCAGCTTGTTTGCAAAAACAGCGCTGGAACAAGGACAACGCAGGGTGCTATTAACCGGCAAGCCGCCGGTAGGCGTGGCCGATGTCGGCACTATCGTTTGTGCCTGCTTTAATGTTGGCGCAAAAACCATCCAGACTGCGATTAAATCGCACGGCCTTAAAACCCATCAGCAAGTGGGTTTGTGTCTTAAAGCGGGAACCAACTGCGGTTCCTGTATCCCAGAGATCAAGGCGCTGTTGTAAATTCTTCGCCTCAATGGTAAAAGCATTTGGTTTTTTTTGCTAATGCGTGTGATCACATTCGGTCAAAAAGCTTAAAATGCTTTCCCGATATTTGTAGTAATCGGGGTGGGCAAGCAAGGCTTTGCGGCTGCGCGGTCTAGGTAAATCGATGATCTCGATTTTACCTATTTTAGCGTGTGGACCGTTGGTCATCATCACCACCCGGTCTGCCAGCAGTATGGCTTCATCGACATCATGGGTGACCACAATGGCTGTCACCTGAGTCCTGTCCCAGACCTCCATCAATACTTCCTGCAACTCCCAACGGGTCAGAGAATCCAGCATCCCGAAGGGTTCATCCAGCAACAGCAATTTGGGCGATAACGCAAAAGCACGCGCTATACCAACCCGTTGCCTCATGCCGTTGGACATGTCGCCGGCTTTTTTGTGTAGTGAGTCAGCCAAACCGACGCGAGTTAAATAATAGCCGACGATGTCCTTGCGCTCTGCGTTGGATGCGTGCGGATAGACTTTGTCGACGCCCAACATCACATTTTCAAATGCCGTTAGCCAGGGAAAAAGGCTGGGCGCTTGAAATACCACGCCACGATCCGGTCCTGCACCGTCGATTTCCTTGTTGTCTAGGATGATAACGCCTTCAGATACGCTAGATAAACCCGCAGTCATCGATAACACTGTCGATTTTCCGCAGCCGGAATGACCGATAATCGAGATAAATTCGCCTTTTTTCATTTTTAAATCAAAGCCATCGACCACTTTAACCGAGCTATTACCATCAGGTGTCGGGTAGATTTTTGACAGCTTTGAAAACTCCAAATAACGGAGACGAGGTACAGCTGACTGGTCGGGTTCCCACGCTGGAGCGTGGGAACCCGGCTTCCTGTCCCAATCATTACTGGTGTTGGGTTTAACACTGGGCAGCACGATTTTGTCCTGGGAATACCCCAGATTTTTTGCTATACCGATGTCCATTAAATAACGGGTGATTTCAGCGCGTAAACGTTTAAACTCGGGGTTATGATTTAATGCGGTTCTATCTCTAGGCCGCTCGATATTGACAGGAAAATCCGGACCGAAAGTCGCGTCGGGGCCGGGATTAAGTGGTATCACTCGGTCGGCCATGTAAATGGCTTCATCGACATCGTTGGTGATTAAAATAACGGTTTTCTTTTCCTGCTCCCATATCTGCAATATTTCATCCTGCAGATTGCCGCGCGTCAATGCATCCAGCGCACTGAGCGGCTCATCAAGCAGTAAAATATCGGGATTGGCCGCCAAGGCGCGCGCGACATTGACTCGTTGGCGCATGCCGCCAGACAGTTCATCAGGCTTTTTGTCCATCGCTGCACCCAGATTAACCATTTTGACGTATTTCTCGGTGTGCATTCGGCGTTGTTCAGCCGACCAATGTTTAAAAATCTGATCGACTGCCAGCGCCACATTTTCAAATACCGTCAACCAGGGCATCAAAGAATAATTTTGAAACACCACGCCGCGATCCGGTCCCGGTGTGGTAATCGGCAAGCCTTGTTTGAGCACCTCACCGCTATCTGCCTGAATCAATCCCGCTATTGTTGAAATTAGCGTGGTCTTGCCGCTGCCGGAAAAGCCGACAATGGCAACAAATTCTCCTTCCTTGATGCTTAGATTGATGTTGTTAAGTATCGAATTTTCACCATAGCGTTTACACACCGATTTTAGTTCCAGCAAAGGCTGGCAGGCATCGTTCGATGGTGCAAGTTGTTTGTTTTGCATGCGTTTATTCGTAATTTTAAGGTTTACGACGGACATAACGACTCCTAGTTAAAGCGCTTTACCGAAAGAGCATAGGTTTTGCAGGGACTGCATGATCCGATCTAGCGCAAAGCCGATCAGTCCGATGGTAAATACCGCGACCATGATGCGGCTCAAAGAACTGGAACTACCGTTCTGAAATTCATCCCAGACGAATTTTCCCAATCCAGGATTTTGCGCTAGCATTTCCGCAGCGATTAACACCATCCAGCCCACACCTAGGGATAAACGCATGCCGGTAAAAATATAAGGCAAAGCCGAGGGCAAAATAATTTTTTTGATCTGGGTACTCCAGTTCAACCGTAACACTTTACCGACATTGATCAGGTCCTTGTCTATCGAGGATACGCCAATCGCCGTATTGATCAGAGTTGGCCATAGTGAACACAAGGTGACAGTAATTGCGGAGGTCAAAAAGGATTTTTCAAACCAAGCATTATCGCCGCCTGCATACAGCGCACTGACCACCAGAGTGACAATAGGCAGCCAGGCTAGGGGTGAAACCGGCTTGAAAATTTGCACCAGCGGATTGATTGCCATGTTAAACACCGAATTCATGCCGCAGAGGAGACCGAGTGGTACAGCGATCAAGCTGGCAATTACGAAGCCGGCAAACACTGTGTACAGACTGGTAAAAATCTTGTCCAGATAAGTTGCTGAGCCATTATAGGGACGGATTTTGATTTCAGCTTCTGGATCTTCTGCATGTTTTTGCAGATTACGGACTTGCTGGCGCTGGTAATACTCGGCTTCTTTAGCACGTTCGGCAAAATGATCTTCCAGCAAGCCGGTAGCTTCATGCCACACCGCCGCCGGACCAGGAATTGCGCCCAGGCTAGTATTTACCTTGGATGCGGAAATACTCCACAGCCCCAAGAAGAGCATAAAAGCGAGTATCGGGATACCCATAATCAACCAAAGTTGCCGGATTTGCACTGAGGGATTTTCTCCTGCGGCTATTTTTACCAGAGGAACAAACCAGGTGAGTCCGGTACTATTTAAAAATTTAATCAGGGGTTTGTGCATAATCTGTACCTTTGAAAAGCAGATGAAAGGTTAAAAGCGAAGGCAAAAAAAGTGCATCCTTGCACCAGAGCAACATCCAATGTTTAGAGAGTCACTCACATGGAACTAATTAGTCAACTACCTTGCCACCAACTACTTTTTGCTTGCCTTTAAGACCGATAGTAAATTTTTCCAGATACTCATTGGGCTTGGTTGCGTCATAAGTCACACCATCAATAAAGTCAGCGCTGGGTGCTTTAAAGCCCGTTTCATTGTCAGCCGGAAAGTCTGCGGCTTTGGCTTTTCCTTCGGCAACTAAGGCCTTGGCTGCAGCCATATAAACATCAGGACGATAGATTTGTTTGGCCGTTTCCATATACCAGGCATCAGTTTTATATTCGTTGATTTGTCCCCAGCGGCGCATTTGGGTTAGGCTCCAGACCGCATCACTGTAATAAGGATAAGAACCATTATGGCGGAAGAATACGTTGAAATCAGGTAAGTCGCGTTTATCACCTTTTTCATATTCAAAAGTGCCGTTCATACTGTTAGCAATAATCTCGTAATCGGCGCCAACATATTGTTTTTGCGACAACATTTTTACGCCTTCATCGCGGTTTTTATTGTTTTCCGCATCCAGCCACATTGAGGCACGAATCAGAGCTTTGATAACTGCTTTATGAGTATTGGGATTTTTGTCGGCCCAGGCTTTATTTACGCCGAAGATTTTTTCAGCACTGTTTTTCATTAACTCATAATCGCTGATGACCGGCACACCGATACCTTTAAATACCGCTTGCTGGTTCCAGGGTTCGCCGACGCAGTAACCGGCTATCGTGCCTGAATCCATTGTCGACGGCATTTGTGGGGGTGGCGTTACTGACAGCATCGCTTCGGCATCAATCTGGCCTGATGTGTCTTGAGGGGGAGCATAATAGCCCGGTTTGATGCCGCCGGCTGCCAGCCAGTAACGCAACTTCATATTGTGGGTGCCAACCGGGAAGGTCATCGCCATGTTAAAGGGTTTACCCGCAATTTTATATTTTTCCAGCACCGGTTTTAAGGTGTCGGCTTTAATTGGATGTACCAGTTTCCCGTCTTTAATCGGAATTTGTGGCTTCATTTGTTTCCAGACGTCGTTGGAGACGGTAATCGCATCACCATTCAAGGTCAGGGTAAACGCACTGACTATATCAGCTTTAGTGCCATAAGCTATTGCCGCACCAAACGGCAGAGTTGCCAACATGTGCGCTCCATCCAGTTCGCCACTGATAACGCGGTCTAATAAAACTTTCCAGTTGGCTTGCGCTTCCAGTTGCACAGAAAGCCCTTCATCGTCAAAATAGCCTTTTTCCAGCGCCACCGCCAAAGGTGCCATATCGGTTAATTTAATGAAGCCAAGTTTGAGGCTTTCTTTTTCCAGCTTTTCAGCGGTAAAAGCGCTGGATGCAAAACTGATGGTTGATACAGTAGCCAGTACCGTAAGCCATTTTTTCAGAGTAAGTTGTCCAGTTTGTTGCATGGTAACCTCAGCAAGTTATAAAAAAATCAGTAAAAGATTGCGACCTATCGAAATTAGTTAATGCAAACCTTGTGCCAAAAACACTAAATAATATTTAACCGGTTAGGATAGCTGATTGATAATCATGGGGGCTAGTGTAAACAAGCAAGCGTTTATTTTGTGCAGATAGTTGTTTTGTTGCACGAATGTTGAACAAGCAATGGATATTGCACGGTTAACGTGCCTTGTCCGAGAACATGCACCATCTTGGTTCGTGGCATGGTTTTATTTTTGGCTTAAAGTCGCCAATTACGGTCTTTGTTAGTATGGCATGGGTATTGCTCTGTAACTTCAAATAACGAAACATCGCTATCGGAGTTATCTATGAACATAAAACAAACCCTTATAGTCATTGGCAATGGCATGGTTGGACAGCATTTTCTGGCGAGTCTGGTCGCAAGTCCTGTTAAACAGCACTATGACATTATCACTTTTTGCGAGGAACCACGAGCGGCCTATGATAGGGTGCATTTGTCATCCTTTTTCACCGGAACCACCGCCGAGGAATTGTCTTTAGTTGAAGATGGTTTTTTCGAGCAGCATGGCATCACTATTCATTTGGGTGATAAAGCGGCCAACATTGATAGAGAAAATAAAACTGTCACTTCGGTAAAAGGGCTGACCATCAGCTATGACAAGCTGGTGTTAGCGACCGGTTCTTACCCGTTCGTGCCGCCCGTTCCTGGGCATGATCGCGCACAATGTCTGGTTTATCGCACCATTGAGGATCTGGTAGCTATGGCTGCTGCGGCCAAAACTGGCAAGGTCGGTACGGTGGTTGGCGGTGGCTTGTTGGGACTGGAAGCAGCTAAGGCGTTAATGGATTTGGGCTTAAAAACCCATGTGGTTGAATTTGCACCGCGCTTGATGGCGGTGCAGCTTGATGATGCCGGCGGTGCGATGTTACGGCGCAAGATTGAGGATTTGGGGGTTACCGTACATACCGGAAAAAACACCAGCCTGATTACCGATGGCGAGCAGTGCATCAATAAAATGCGTTTTGCCGATGGCGAAGAACTGGAAACCGACATCGTGCTGTTCTCCGCTGGCATACGTCCGCGCGACGATATCGCCAGAGCCTGTGGTCTGGAAGTCGGGGTACGCGGCGGCATCGTCATCGACGACCAGTGCCGGACTTCGGATACCAGTATTTATGCGATAGGCGAATGTGCCTTGTGGAATGGCATGATCTACGGGTTGGTCGCTCCCGGTTATACCATGGCTCGTACTGTGGTCGCTGATTTGGCCGGTGATGCTGCCAGTTTTACCGGTGCCGATATGAGTACCAAACTGAAACTAATGGGCGTCGATGTCGCCAGTATCGGTGACGCCCATGCCAAAACCCAAGGTGCAAAGGTTTATACCTATCAAAATGGCGACAGCGAAGTGTATAAACGTCTGGTAGTCAGTCAGGATAAAAAGCAACTACTGGGCGCGGTGCTGGTCGGCGATGCCTCGGATTACAGCACTTTGTTACAATATTGTTTGAATGGTATTGAATTGCCAGAAAATCCCGATGCGCTGATTTTACCGCACCGTTCAGATCAATCGGTGCGCTTAGGACCGGATGCGCTGCCGCTATCGACGCAAATCTGTTCCTGTTATGACGTGACCAAGGCGGCAATTTGTACAGCGATTGAAGCAGGCTGCACGACGATCGGTACTTTAAAATCCGAAACCAAAGCGGCAACTGGTTGCGGCGGCTGTTCGGCGTTGCTGAAATCGGTTATGGATTCGGAGCTGACAAAACAGGGTTTTGAAGTCAATACTGATATTTGCGAACATTTTGCCTATACCCGGCAGGATCTTTACACCTTGGTTCGAGTTGAGCAGATCAAAACTTTTTCCGACTTGTTGCAGTCGCACGGCAAAGGCAAAGGCTGCGAAATTTGTAAACCTGCGGTCGCCAATATCCTGGCGGCACAATGGAATGCGCATATTCTGGAAAAAGATCACTTGGGGCTACAAGACACTAACGACACTTTTCTGGCCAATATGCAAAAAGACGGCACCTATTCGGTAGTGCCGCGCATTGCCGGCGGGGAGATCAACCCCGATATGCTGATTGTACTGGGTCAGGTTGGCAAAAAATATCAGCTATACACTAAAATCACCGGCGGTCAGCGGGTAGATTTATTCGGCGCGCGGGTCGAGCAACTGCCGCATATTTGGAAAGAATTAATAGCGGCCGGATTCGAATCAGGGCATGCCTACGGTAAATCCCTACGCACCGTTAAATCCTGTGTCGGCAGTACTTGGTGTCGTTACGGCGTCGAGGATAGCATGGGTCTCGCCATAGAACTGGAAAACCGCTACAAGGGTTTGCGGTCGCCGCATAAAATCAAATTTGGCGTGTCCGGTTGTACACGCGAATGTGCTGAAGCGCAGGGCAAAGACGTTGGCATTATCGCGACCGAAAATGGCTGGAACCTTTATGTGTGCGGCAATGGTGGCATGAAACCACGTCATGCGGATTTATTCGCTACCGGCCTGGACAAGAAGACGCTGATTAAATTAATCGATCGCTTTTTGGGCTTTTATATCCGTACTGCAGACCGTTTGCAGCGCACCTCGGTGTGGATGGAAAACATGGAAGGTGGCCTAGATTATTTAAAAGCAGTGGTAATCGAAGACAAACTGGGCTTGAGCGAGCAGCTGGAACTGCAAATGCAATATGTGATCGATACCTATCAATGCGAATGGAAAACCACTATCGAAGATGCAGCCAAATTAAAACGCTTTCGGCCTTTTATCAACAGTGATCAGTCGGATGCTCATGTAATATTTGTCGAAGAACGTGGACAGCTTCGTCCTGCCGATGAAAACGAGCGTAAACATTTTAAACTGATGGAGATAGCGTAATGGTAAACTGGCTGGATGTATGCGGTATAAATGATTTACAAGCGGATTCCGGGATTTGTGCGCTGCTTGAGCGGCAGCAAGTGGCTATTTTCAGTATTTTGGATCAGGTGTACGCCGTCGGCAATTACGATCCGATTGGCAAAGCCAATGTTCTGTCGCGCGGTTTAGTCGGCGACCTTAAGGGACAGATGGTTGTCGCCTCACCTTTATACAAGCAACATTTTAACCTGAGCACGGGAGTTTGCCTCGAAGATGAAACCGTAAAAATACCTATTTATACGATACGTATTGAAAATAACCGCGTTCAAATCAACAGCTTTATCGCTCACACCTAGCAGATGATACTGGTTACCCAGAATAACCCAATCATTAAGTGTTCAGTTTTTCTCCAGAAAGCAGTCTTTTGGTAAAGGCTGCTTGATGGCGTATACGGGCTTTTCTTTATTTTAACCGAACGTGCAAAGCCCGCCTTGAACTCCCGAGCATTACGACAACCTAACGCGCGGATCGACCAAAGTATAAGAAATATCAGTCAGCAACAGTCCTATCACATAGAGCACAGAACCCAAAAAAACCATTGCACGAACGATGGCGAAATCCTGGCTGTTGATTGCATCTATCGTATAACTGCCCAATCCGGGAATGCTGAAAAACGATTCCATGATTAAACTGCCCATGAATAACAGCGGCAACACCACCACCACGCCGGTCAAAATAGGGATCATCGCATTCGGCAGTACATGCCGAAATAAAGTTTGGGTCTCGCTCAGGCCCTTGGCTCTAGCGGTACGCACATAGTCTTTTTCAACTTCTTCCAAAAATAAAGTTCGATACCAACGCACGCCTGAACCTATGCCTGAAAATACACCGATCAGCACCGGTAATAGTAAAAACTTGATCGCGGCCAGACCATCGTCATAGCCCGAAATAGGCACTAGCCGTAATTCTTTACCGATAAAAAATTGCCCACCGATAATATAAAATAACGATGACACCGACATCAAAATCACGCATAACACCAGTCCAACCTGTTCCAGCGCCACGCCAACTCCCGGCTGGCTTGTGGCATAGATGCCATGCTTGGTGATATAACTATTGCGAAACAAAACCATCATTAAGGCAAAGCAAATATTCACTAGCAAGCCGATTATTAACGTTGGCAAGGCCACGGCAAGACTGGGCCAAGCGCGCTCTTTAATATCTGCGCCGATATTTCTGCCGCTATCGGACACGCCAAAACGAAACAAAAATAAGCCTACCGATTTTTGATAAAAAATGGTTCGGGTTATTTTTTCTTCACCTTGCACATCAGAATTCCACAGCAAGGGCACATCATAGCCGTGTTGCTGTTTCCAGTTAGCGATGGCTTGCTCGGTAACGTGTTTTTGCCCCAATTGCATACGCGCCATGTCATCCGGGCTATTGACCACGAAGAACAACACGAAGGTTAAAATATTGACGCCCAGCAACAACGGCAGGCTGTATAAAAGTCGCCTGATAATATATTGAGTCATAGCTTAGCCTCCTTAATTCGCCGTCTATAGGCGGTAAGCACCGGAATCAACAGCACAACAAACACTAGAATACCCAACAGTAAAGGCCAGAACACCGGCTTGTTCCATTCCTGCCTTTTTTCAGCACGCTCGGCGGTATCGATACGGGTATATTTCAACTGGTTATTTGCCATCAGATTGGGTTTAAGGTTTTTATACCAGCTATGAAACAAGGAAAAATTCTTTGGGTGAAAGCCGAAGACCCAGGGTGAATCCCGACGCACGATGTCCTGCAATTGCTGAATAATCTGGTAGCGTTGCTCACTGTTATCCATGTTACGCATTTGCTCGAATAAACGGTCAAACTCGGGATTTTGATAATTAGCCGCATTTTCCCCTCCGAACTGAACCTTGGAATTTGCCCCGTACAGTAAGAAAAAAAAGTTCTCGGGATCAGGATAATCGGCGTTCCAGCCCCAGACAAAAAGCTGGGCGTTACCGGTGCGTATTTTTTCTTGAAACCGGTTGTAATCGGTAGCCCGTACCACCAGTTTTATGCCCAGTTTTTCAAATTGCTTACGATACCAGTTCATGCGTGGACGGTCATCGATGCTGGTAGACGTGGTATCAAAATACAAAATCAGTGCTTCTTTGGTTTTGGGATCTATGCCGTCGCCATAACCGGCTTCAGCCATTAATTGCTTGGCTTCAGTGATTTTTTTACGTTGCACTTTACCGTCCAGTTGTTCATAAACATAGGAATTAATACCGGTTTTATCATCGTAGCCATAGATACCAGGCGGCAATACGCCTTGCGCAGCAACGCCGCGCCCATTCATAAAAATGGAAATAAACTCTTCATAATCGACTGCAATGGCGATAGCCTGACGCAATTTTCTGGACTGTTCCGTAGCGCCGCCTACGGTGGCATCGAGCATATTAAAGCCCAGGTAAAAGCTGGAGACAGCTACCGAAGTTTGCAACTGTATGTTTTTTTCTAGCATCGACGGTGTTAAAGCCACACCGCCACTGCCGGTAAATTGTATGGCCTGGTCGAAGCTGTCCGAGGCGATACCAGAGGCATCGTAATAGCCTTGCAAAAATTTGGTCCAATAGGGTATGGTTTCTTTTTCCAGCATAAATACCACTTTATCGATAAACGGTAGCTTTTTTCCAGCATCAGCCAGCAAGCCTTTCTGCTGGTCTTCTGCCTGGCCTTGAGTCGGATAGGTTTCCAAATGAAACAAGGGATTTTTAAGCAGAACCATGCGCCGATTCGGGTTGTTTTCCGCCATCAGATAAGGCCCTGTCCCTAGTGGAAACCAGTCCAGGGTAATATTTTTGTCGGCAAGTCCCGGTTGATCATAAAACACATCAGCTTCCCAGGGCATCGGTGAGAAAAACGGCATGGCTAACCAATAGATAAACTGCGGATATTTGCCTTTAATACGTATCCGGTATTGATAAGGACTGAGCGCGGTTACACCTGCTATTGGCAAATCTCTAAGCGCTGTTTTGGGTTTATCTTTAACCTGCTTGGCATATTCATCAAAACCGACAATATAGTTTTTCATGATTTCGGCGATCGGCGACTGCATTTTAGGATGCGCAAGACGCTTGATCTGATAAACATAATCCTCAGCAATCAGTTCACGCGAACCGGTGTTTTTAAAATCAGCAAGTGATCTAGCCACATCGATTTGCGCTGGATTTAACTGATGGTATTGATAATCGCCGTGTACATTTTTGGCCAGGGCAGGATGCGGCTGATAGCGAATACCCGGCTGAATTTCAATGACATAATCAGTAAACGCAATATCGCTACCCTGCCCCAATTTTTCACCTTGCTGATTCAGATAAATAATTTCCGGCATGCGCGTAGCCGTTAGCGGCACCACTTGATAAGGTCTTTTTAGATAATGGTATTGAAACGGCGGCTCGTAAATCTGGGCAATAAAAGCATATTCATTAGCGCTGTAAGCTACAGCTGGATCAAAATGCTTGGGCCGTTCTGAAAATGATTCATACAAAATAGCCTGTTTAGTCTCATTTTCTGGATAAGGGTTATTAAATTGCGAAGATCCCGAGGCGATACACGAAAAAGAAGCTGCAGCCAACACCAGTACTTTACCAGTTTGTCCCTTCATAGGTAGAACGATGCGTTGCAACAACAAAAGACTGGACATCAATAAATAGGTCATAGATACTTGAAACTCTAGTAACAACAAAAACATCTGGGAGATTATATGGGTTTTATGCAGGGCAAACGGGTCTTGATTGTAGGTTTAGCCAGCAATCGTTCTATCGCATGGGGTATCGCCCAAGCCATGCACCGCGAAGGCGCCGAATTAGCTTTTACGTTCCAAAATGAAAAGTTGCAAAGTCGTGTCGAGGACATGGCTGAAAAATGTAACTCTAATATTACCATTGAATGCGATGTCAGCATTGACGAACATATCGACACGGTATTTAACAAACTGGCCGAACACTGGGATGGCCTGGATTGTATCGTACATTCTGTCGCTTACGCACCCCGCGATGCGCTAAATGGCGATTATGTCGATGTGACTACCCGTGAAAACTTCAGAATTGCTCACGATGTCAGCTCTTACAGCTTTACTGCATTGGCCAAAGCCGGCCGCGCGATGATGGCAGGTCGTAACGGCTCGCTGTTGACGCTGACTTATTTAGGCGCTGACCGGGCAATACCTAACTACAATGTGATGGGCGTTGCTAAAGCCAGCCTGGAAGCTAATGTGCGCTATATGGCCGTAGCCTTAGGTGCCGAAGGTACGCGCGTCAATGCGATTTCAGCCGGCCCTATCAGAACGCTTGCGGCATCAGGTATTAATGATTTTAAATCCATGCTTAACAAAGCGGCCGACACTTCGCCGTTAAAGAAAAATGTATCCATTGAAGAGGTCGGCAATGCAGCGGCTTTTATGTGTTCCGATCTGGCTTCAGGCATTACCGGTGAAATCACTTTTGTCGATTGCGGCTATAATATTGCCGGTTTAGCAGCCTCTTAAACCTAAAATATTGACGCAAAAAAAAGGGAGCATTAAGCTCCCTTTTTTATTTTCGGCCTACTGTTTATTTAGGCGCTTTCACCGATACCTTAGCTTCTGCCTGTAAACTATTTACCAACGCATTGAACTCAGTCTGACCAAACGCTTTAGCAATATTTTTGGTTGCCAGTTCCAGCTGTTTTTTATCATCCTCAGTCATTACGCCCACGTTTACTTTTGACAAACTGACCACGGCTTGTTCGCCTGCCGGCAATTCAACAACAAAGACGCTCGGTTTATCTGCCACAGGCTTAGCGGCCTTAAAAATAGCCTGACTCAGCGGCATAGGCACATCTTCCTTATTACGCGTTAATCCGGCGATTACCTTTAGTTGCAGCTTATTTTCAGCAGCAAGACTTTGTATTGACTCACCTGCCTGTAATTTAGCCTTAATCTGCCTGGCTTTTTCAATAGCTTGATGCGATGCCTTATCAGCCAGTAAGGTAGCGACGATGTCCGACTTAACCTCTGTTAACGCCCTGACAGTTGCCGCCTTATGTTCCAATAGGCGCAAAACAACCAGCCGATCAGTACCCAATTCTATTGGCGTACTGTTATTACCCTTCAATACTTCTTCGGTGAACACTGCGCTACGAATTTTCTCGTCAGCGGCAATGCCCTCGCCTTTATCTTTGGTAAACATCGCTGATTTTTTGACCATAAGACTCAGCGCATCAGCCGCTGCTTTAAGATTATCAGGATTTTCATAACTCATTTCGGTGAGTCTTTCACCCGTTTCATAAAAAGCAGTTTCTGCCTGTGCTTTTTGATAAGCCTTGGTCAGTTCAGCTTTAACTACTTCGAAAGGTTTAGTTTCACCGGGGATTAATTCAGTAACTTTAATTAAATGATAACCAAAAGCTGATTTAACAGGGTTTGATACTTCACCCAATTTTAAAGTACTGGCGGCCTCTTCAAACGATTTTTCCATCACGCCGACATTAAACAGGCCTAAATCTCCGCCCTTTTTCGCCGTTAACTTATCCTCGGAAACCTCTGCAGCAACGACGGCAAAGTCTTTGCTTACCAGTTCACCTTTGGCTTTTACTGCTTTATCTAGCGCTGTTTTATCGTCGATCTTATCATTGACTGTAAACAGGATATGGCTGATTTTTCTTCGCTCTGCGGTGGTGTATTGATCTTTTTGCTCGTCGTAGAAAGCTTTTAACTTCTCATCAGTGACCGCTATAGTCTTGGCAATATCTTCTAAAGCCAATTCCAGATACTCTACAGACGCCTGCTCGGGGGTTTGATATGAATCCTGATGCAGTTGGTAATAAGCTGCAACTTCAACATCAGTGGGTTGTTCTGCTGATTTTTGTACGGAAACCGTAACATAAGCTACGTCACGCTGCTGGTTCTGAATTTTGAAAAAACTTTCCACATCATATTTGGTTGCAAAACTGCTATCTATAATGCTGCGTTGAAACTGTTCCATGATCAATGCATTCTTGATTCTATTCACAAATTCCCCTGAGGACATTTTTTGTGAACTGAGCATAGTTTTATATCGCTTGTCATCAAACTTACCTTCTGCCTGAAAATAAGGCAAAGATTGTATGAATTCACGAGCGGTATCATCAGTTGTTACCAAACCTTTGCTATGCACATGCTGCAATAAAACCTCATCCTTGATCAGCTTACCCAAGGCTTGAGATTTTAAGCTTTGTTCGTCTATTGTCATGCCCTGAAGATTCTGGCTATATTGCTCGTAAGCCTTGTTAACGTCGCGCTGAAAAAAATCTTTATCGCCTACCGAAGCGACCGGAGCTTCTTCTCCAGTATCCAGATAATTTTGAATTCCCCATAAAGCAAAGGGCACACAAATCACTATCAAAATACCCCATGCAAAGGCACCTTGCGCATTTTCTCTAATTTTTGTCAGCATAGATCTGTCCTAAGAAACTTGTCGGGTTAATCAAAAAAGTTTAATCAAAAAAAAAGCCCCGAACCATTCGGTCCGGAGCTTTTTTAATTTGGCGGAGTGGACGGGACTCGAACCCGCGACCACCGGCGTGACAGGCCGGTATTCTAACCAACTGAACTACCACTCCAAAGTCTGGTGGGTGCTGAGGGGTTCGAACCCCCGACCCTCGCCTTGTAAGGGCGATGCTCT
>CANNNV010000027.1 GCA_947506155.1 Methylococcaceae bacterium | reverse complement strand
CAGCGTGATCCGATCCTTTACAAGCTGCGAACTAAGGAAGCATTCGCTGGTAAGTCTTAACGACCCATTGTAATCGTAGCACTGTGTTAGCGCTTAGTCTGGTCAACCTAGCTTTTACAAGCTCCGTCCTTCAGGGCGGGGTGATTGACCTAGCACGGTTTTATTGTTCATCTGATTTTTCAAACATCATCATCGCACTGTCATAAAAGCGCTGAAAAATATTGCCTTGTTCCACCGACTTTAGTGCTATTAAGCTTTTGTTACCAACCAGTTCATTTTTAAGTGTGACGTTGACAGTACCGAGTTTCGTACCTTCTTTAATCGGTGCAGTAATTTTTTTGTCCAAGGTAATGACCGCTTTTAAATCAGCGTACTGGCGACGAGGAATAGTTACATAAAGATCTTCAGCTAAACCCAGTTCCAGATTTTTAGTGTCACCTTTCCAGATTCTTACCTTGGCCAGAGTTGTTTTTCCTTCATATAACTTATGCGCTTCAAAAAAATTAAAGCCGTAGTTAAGTAGTTTTTGGTTTTCATTTGCTCTAGCATTAGGACTGTTTGCGCCCATCACCACAGAAATCAGCCTCATGTTATTCCTTAACGCGGAAGCCACTAGGCAATAACCAGCCGCATCGGTAAAACCAGTTTTAACACCATCTACCGTTTCATCGCGAGACAGTAGCTGATTACGATTATGCTGAACGATATTGTTAAAAGTGAATTCTTTTTGGGAAAACCAGCGGTAGTAATCAGGGAATTCTTTAATCAAAGCCTGGGTGAGTATGGCCAGATCACGGGCAGTAGTGTAATGATTTTCGATAGGTAGTCCATTGCTATCCTCAAAATGGCTGTTTTTCATGCCCAGACGTTCGGCATGCTGATTCATCATGTCAGCAAAAGTAGTTTCATCGCCGGCAATATGTTCAGCCAAAGCAACGCTGGCATCATTACCAGACTGAATGATGACGCCTCTTAACAGGTCCTCAACCTTGACCTGATTGCCAACTTCAACAAACATCCGAGAGCCCGGGGTTTCCCAGGCTTTTTGACTGATAGTGACCAAATCGTTTAAATGCAGATGACCGTTACTGATTTCCCGAAATACCACATAAACGGACATGATTTTGGTCAAACTGGCAGGTGCTAACTTAACATCCGCATTATTTTCTGCCAAAACCGTGCCGCCATCATAACTCATTAATATATAACTGCTAGCAGCAATAATGGGCGCTGCGGGAGTTGTAATTTCGGCGTTTTCAGCATTTGCCAAGGTCGTGACCACAGCTAGGCTAAAAAATAAAAAAACCAGAAAATTTCTTAAAAGAATCATTGCTATTTAACGATGGACGTAGGATGGGCTGAGGCACGAAGCCCATCAATCGTGAACGATGGGCTTTATTGTAACCAGCCCATCCTAAGGGGTTATTGTATCATGGAGATTTGTTTTTGATTTGTTTCAGTATCAAATTGAGTGGCAGTGATACCGAGTCTTGCTAGTTGATTGTTCAGCTTGCCAGCACTCACCGATGATTGGATAGGTCCCATTTGAACCTTGTAAAGCGTAGAGCCTTGATGCTCCGACGCTAGTATTTCAGGTTGAGGCAAATTATTATCAGCAATTTTACGTTGCAAGTTTTGTGCTTTGATCTTGTTGGCAAAAGTGCCTACATGTAAATAAACGGGGTTTTTCTGATTTTCTGCGTTATCTTCTGTTTGTCCAGGCGCTAGAGCGTTAATTTCAATCGTGCCTATTCCTGCTTGGTCAAGATCTAGTTTTTTAGCGGCTGCATAAGACAAATCCATAACCCGGTCGCCATGATAAGGACCACGGTCATTGATACGAACGATAACACTGCGTTGATTATCCAGATTGGTGATACGTGCATAAGAGGAAAGCGGTAATGTTCTGTGTGCTGCGGTCATTGCATACATATCGTATATTTCACCGGAGGCAGTTTTTTTACCATGAAAATTGGAGCCGTACCAGGAGGCTATGCCTTGTTTCAGATAACGGGTAATTTTAGGTAAGAGATTTTCTTCTTCGTCGGAAGTTTCGGTGTTTAATTTTGAATAAAGCCTCTCTGACGATGCCGGGGGAACGGAGAGGTCAGATGTTCTGACACGTTCGGTGCTACAGCTGCATAAAACAAAAATTAAAAGTACCGTTATAATTTTATTCATGGAAATAAGCCTTTTTTATTTAAAATAGATAGGCTTAGTTGATAAACAGCCATTGGTGTGTAAAGGTCTGTGGCTGTGACATAGAAATTGTCTAACGCCGCCCAGAATTCTTTATCTTGCTGTTGTTCAAAGCTAAGCAGTTTTACTTTATTGTCTAAAGGTATTGGCCTCGAAATTATTAAGTTCGGCAATTCTAACTTGGCAAGCCTTAAATTCGGCTTAAGGTCTAGTTTCAGGTTGAAATCGATTTATCCAACCCATAACTTGGGATGAAGCAGCGCCGCTTATAGTTTATAATCAGTCCCCTGTTTAAAGTTTTCATAGGCCTGCGCTCATAAACGTTGGTTTTGTTATTGGTTAAATACATTCCATGCAAGAAATAAATCCGATTAAATACAAAATAGCCGACTTAAAAAGCCGTGGTGATGCGCTTAGGAGGTATCTTTGACTTTGACCTTAAAAGCGAGCGTTTAGTCGAAGTTTTAAGAGAACTGGAAAATCCGAAAATATGGGATAAGCCGGAAGAGGCTCAGGCTTTGGGTAAAGAGCGTGGCCAGCTCGAAGTTATTGTTAATACCATTAATGACTTGGAACATGGGCTTTCCGATGCTGAAGAACTGCTGTTCATGGCAGTTGAAGAAGACGATGAAGACACCGTCGAAACCGTCATCGACGACCTGGAACATTTTGAAAAAAGAGTTGCAGACCTGGAATTTCGGCGCATGTTCTCCGGGGAAATGGACGCCAATAATGCCTTTTTGGACATACAGTCCGGTTCCGGCGGCACCGAAGCCCAGGATTGGGCATCCATCATTGAGCGCATGTATTTGCGTTGGGGCGAGCGCAAGGGCTTTAAAACCGAATTGATTGAAGAGTCCTCCGGCGATGTGGCCGGCATCAAAAGCGCGACGATCCGGTTTGAAGGCGAATATGCCTACGGCTGGTTGCGCACCGAAACCGGCGTGCATCGGCTGGTCAGAAAGTCGCCGTTCGATTCGGGCAATCGCCGCCATACTTCGTTTGCATCGGTATTCGTAGCGCCGGAAATCGACGACGACATCGACATCGACATCAATCCAGCCGATATACGCGTCGATGTGTACCGTGCCAGCGGCGCGGGCGGTCAGCATATCAACAAAACCGAATCAGCGGTGCGGATGACCCATAATCCGACCGGCATCGTCGTGCAATGCCAGAGCGACAGATCGCAGCATAAAAATCGCGATACCGCGATGAAGCAATTGAAAGCCAAGTTGTACGAACTGGAAATGCGCAAACGCAGCGAAACCGCTCAGGCTTTGGAAGACACCAAGTCCGATATAGGCTGGGGCAGTCAAATTCGATCTTATGTATTGGATCAGTCGCGGATCAAGGATTTGCGCACCAATGTCGAAACCGGCAACACCCAAGCGGTGCTGGATGGGGATTTGGATCAGTTTATTGAGGCTAGTTTGAAGAGCGGTTTATGAATAAAACTGATCTCGAAAAATTGGCAGCCATCAGAATTAAAGAGGCAGAAATTCTTTTAACTGCGGATTGTTATCAGGGTGCCTACTATTTGGCGGGCTATGCACTGGAATGCACCTTGAAAGCCTGTATTGCCAAGCAAATCGAAGAGTTTGATTTCCCGGATAAAAAGCTTGCCAATGATGGTTATACCCACAATCTTACTAATCTGCTTAATACCGCAGGTTTGAAAGAAAAGTTAGCTGCCCAAGAAAATCAAAATAAAGGATTTAAATTAAACTGGGCAGTTGTAAAGAGATGGACAGAGGAGTCTCGCTATGAATGTGCCATTAAAAAACAAGCTGCACATAATCTTTTTAATGCACTTACCGACAACGAATCAGGAATACTACCGTGGCTAAAGAAATATTTATGACGCAATGGTTTT
The DNA here is from genome assembly GCA_947506155.1 of Methylococcaceae bacterium. GTDB lineage: Bacteria > Pseudomonadota > Gammaproteobacteria > Methylococcales > Methylomonadaceae > Methylobacter_A. The sequence continues at coordinate 20,552 of CANNNV010000027.1, read as the reverse complement.
CAGATGAGATGCTTTTAGCAGGGGAATCTTTAATAAAGCGCTTAGATGAAACTGATGCAAAAGTACAAGCCGCTTTTTGGCTATTGGATGCTGAAGAAAAGATTTGGACGCTTACCATAGTTTCACCACTCGTTGAAACTGAAGGCCCCAGAAACTATTACAAACGCATAAATGACCTTAATGAGTCTGCAAGTCCTGATGAAGCCATAATTGCATTACATGATATTAGTGTAAGCGATACCGATAATCGTCTTGTTAAGGCAATAAGACGCAGCGTTTTAGGCGACGCTAAACTTGAAAATAATAGGCTAGGCAGGAATACGCTAGGTGGGGTTTATATTGAAGATATGTATCTCTACCGAATGGATTGGGAGTTGCTTGGCGATAATATTTCCTGCACAGCCACGTAGGATACAGGGCTTCCACTTAGACGTAGGCCGGATAAGCCGATTCGAGCGATAGTAAAGAACTGGCATTTCCGGCGTACTGGATGGGGATTTGGATCAGTTTATTAAGAGTGGTTTGTAATGATGAAAATGGCAGGTTTTGTAAAACAGGCTAAGGAAAGTTTAATTGTATATAACGGTGATTGTTTTGAGTGTTTAGGTGATCTTAAAGATGAATCTATTGATTTAATCTTTGCAGATCCACCCTACAACATCGGCAAGAAGTTCGGCGATTTTATAGACAATTGGCCATCGGATAAGCATTACGCAGAATGGTGTTACCAATGGCTGGAACTGTGCATAACAAAATTAAAACCGAATGGCAGTTTGTATGTCATGACAAGTACGCAAGCCATGCCGTATCTGGATTTATGGCTAAGGGAACGAGTGACGGTTTTATCACGGATTGTTTGGCATTATGACAGTTCTGGTGTTCAGGCAAAAAAATATTTCGGCTCGTTGTATGAACCCATCCTGTTCTGTGTTAAAGACGAAAAAAACTATGTTTTCAATGCAGAAGACATAGCTGTGGAAGCTAAAACCGGGGCAACTAGAAAGCTTATTGATTATCGAAAAGCAATTCCAACGCCCTATAACACGACAAAAATTCCTGGCAATACGTGGTACATGCCACGAGTGCGTTATCGGATGCCAGAATATGAGCAACATCCCAGCCAAAAACCGGAAGCTTTATTGGAACGTATCATCAAAGCCAGTAGCAATATAGGTGATGTGGTGCTTGATCCATTTTCCGGCACGTTTACAACCTGCGCTGTCGCCCAGCGTTTGGGACGTAAGGCTATTGGTATCGAAGCCCAAATCGAATATTTCAAAATCGGGTTGCGCAGACTCAACATAAGTGACAATTTTAATGGTGAACAATTGAAGCCACTTGATAAAAGTTTTGTCAGAAAAAACGGCAATGATATTTGCCAAGATATTAATAAACAGCAAGGCGATATTTTTGATGCCTAATTATTTGATAACTCATCATGTTTTTACTAAAAAAATTCTTGAAATACTTAATGAATATTTTGGCGAGTACGCATTAGATATACTTCAGGAAAGTCCATTGCTTGGCTATTTAAACAGCAAAACAAGGTCTGCAAATAGCGGGTCTAAGGCTCGCGGATCTTTTGCTAATCATTATGCTCTCTATGTACTTATTGAAGATTATTTAACTAAAGGATTTCTCGATGACACTGCGGGATATCCTTACACAAAATATGAGGGAGCCAAGTATACAGATCTCTTCCGAAGACAGCGTCAGTTACCGTTTGGCGCAAAATTACAAAACCATGCACTCAATGATCGTTTGAATGGAGAGTTTAAAAAATTCTACCCAACTCTTGGTATACAACCCATTATCAGGGATGCAAAAACTCTACGTTACTGGATTCAAGACGATCTACTACAAGTACAAGTACGGCAAAAAAACGGCACGGATGTTATTTACAATATAGCCCCTGCAATTATCGATATAATTGATACTTATGTAGCTGCCAAAAAAGCGGCTTTTGAAGAATTTATTGATACTTGTAGCCAAATTGCGAAATTGGGGAAGAGCAACCCCGAAAAAACTATTGATTTTATCATTCAACAATTAAAACCAACTGTAGATGCTCGTGTTTTTGAAATCATTAGTTATGCGGTATTAAAAGCAAAATATGGAAAACAAACGGTTTGGTTTGGTGATGCCAAGGAGACAGTAGAAGAAGAACCATTAATTCTCTATAAAACAGGAAGAACCAATGCTAATGATGGCGGAATAGACTTTGTAATGAAACCCCTTGGGCGATTTTTTCAAGTCACTGAAACCGCAGATGTAACAAAATATTTTCTTGATATTGACAAGGTACAACGCTTCCCAATTACCTTTGTTGTGAAATCTGATGAAACTACTCAGAAAATACACGAAGCCATTCGTATTCAAGCTATAGAAAAATATAAAATAGAGGCTGTTGTTGATTCATATATGGCAGCCGTAGAAGAAATCATCAACACACAAAACTTAGTCGATGCATTCATTGATGTCGTGAAATCAGAAAAATTACAGGAAGTAATGGATGAAATTGTCGCACAAAGCAAAGTCGAGTTTAATTACGACATTGATAATGAGTGACGATTTAATGTAGGAATAATAATGACGCCAATGAATGTTACTAATAACGTTTCTTATACAAGAGTTGTTAATATTAATAGGAATTAAAACTACAATATTTATATTGGCAGAGGCTCAGATTGGGGCAACCCTTATGCCATAGGAATTGATGGCGACAGGGACGAAGTCATAAGAAAATATCAATATGATTTTGAGCGTGGTTATCTAAAAAGCAGCAAAGAAAAGTTATTAATACGCGGTAAAACTTTAGGCTGTCATTGTAAGCCTGCTGCTTGTCATAGTGATATTCTGGCTAATTATTTAAATTCGCTTGATGATGGAAAGTAAAAAGCTAAGCCTTGTAACTAAAAAATGTCATTAAATCATGGAGAAATTATGACCACAACTGTAGTCCATATCCGTATAGACGAGCAAATAAAAAACAAGCCACAGAAACGCTTGCTACGCAGGGGCTTTCTGTGGCGGATGCTGTGCGCATAATGTTGGCAAAAATTGCAACTGAAAATACCTTGCCATTTAATGTGCGAGAACCCAATGCTGAAACCGCAGCCGCCCTGGAAGCGTGCCGACGTGGTGATGTTGTGAATTTTAATAGTGTTGAAGATCTTATGGCGGATCTGAATGCGGACGATTGAACGGCAAGACTTGGCTCACATAGCGAGCTATTTAAAAGAACATTTTAACTTTATAATTTATTAAATCTATGTCCGAAATACAACAAGACGAACAAGAACAAATCAAACAGCGCCGCAGCAAGTTAAATGAGTTGCGCGAAAACGGCGGCATTGCGTTTCCTACCGATTTTCGCCGCAATGTGGTGGCAGGAGAACTGCTGGCCGAGTATGGCGAAAAAACCAAGGAAGAACTGGAAGCCGAACCCATTCGGGTAAAGCTGGCCGGTCGGATGATGACCCGGCGAGTAATGGGGAAGGCGAGTTTTGCGCATATTCAGGACATGTCCGGCAAAATTCAATTGTATGTGACCCGCGATACGCTGCCCGAAAACTTCTACAACGAGCAGTTTAAAAAATGGGATATCGGCGATATTGTCGGCGCGGAAGGCGTGTTGTTCGTTACCCAAACCGGTGAACTGAGCGTCAAGGTTGATGATATACGTCTGCTGACCAAAGCTCTGCGTCCCTTGCCTGAAAAATTCCACGGCCTGGCTGATCAGGAAATCAAATACCGCCAGCGTTATCTGGATTTGATCATGAGCGAAAGCTCGCGCAATACCTTTTTGATCCGTTCCAAGGTGGTCGCTTATATTCGCCAGTTTTTGATCGAGCGCCAGTTTCTGGAAGTCGAAACGCCGATGATGCAGATGATTCCTGGTGGGGCAACCGCGCGGCCGTTTACGACTTTTCATAATGCGCTGGATATGGAGCTGTATCTGCGTATCGCGCCGGAATTGTATTTAAAGCGTCTGGTGGTCGGCGGTTTCGAACGGGTGTTTGAAATCAATCGCAACTTCCGCAACGAGGGTTTATCAACACGTCATAATCCCGAATTTACCATGCTGGAATTTTATCAGGCTTATGCCGAATATCAGGATTTGATGGATTTGACCGAAGCCATGTTGCGCGGCGTTGCGGTTGAAGTGCTGGGCCAAACAGAAATCACTTATCAGGGCGAGCAATACGATTTCGGCAAGCCGTTTGACCGTATGACAGTGTTCGATTCAATCTTGCATTTTAATCCTAATTTAACAGCCGCTGATCTTGATAATCGCGAGTCTGCGGTAAAAGTCGCACTAGGCTTGGGTATTCTGGTTAAAGACGGTTATGGTTTGGGCAAGATTCAGATCGAGATATTTGAAAAAACTGTTGAAAGCAAGCTGATGAACCCGACCTTTATTACCGCTTATCCGGTTGAAGTCTCACCGCTGGCGCGCCGCAATGATGATAATCCGCATGTCGCGGATCGATTTGAGTTTTTTGTTGGCGGACGGGAAATTGCCAACGGCTTTACCGAGCTGAATGATGCTGAAGATCAGGCGGCGCGGTTCCAGAAACAGGTTGAAGAAAAAGAAGCCGGCGATGATGAAGCCATGCACTTTGACGCCGATTATATCATTGCGCTGGAACATGGCATGCCGCCTACGGCAGGAGAGGGCATAGGTATAGACCGTCTGGTCATGCTGTTTGCTGATGCGCCGTCAATACGCGATGTATTGCTGTTTCCGCATATGCGACCTAAGGGCTAGTGTTTTCGTAGGGGCGGATTTGTCCGTCCCTACAGCACGAAAATGTTAAAAATTGTCTTTCAAACTCCGGATTTTAGCAAAAATCTCTACCGGTTTGCTGTTTGCCATCCCTAGATTTTCCTGCAATACCACACTGTCTTCCCTGAAAAACGGATTGGTGGCCAGTTCCTGTTCTAGTGTCGTGGGCACGGTCGGTAACTGCTTTTCTCGTAACTGATTAATTACTTCCATTCGTTGCTGTAATTGGCGATTACCTGGCTCTACGGTCAGCGCAAATCGGCCATTGGTCTGGGTGTATTCATGAGCGCAATAAATCTGGGTGGCTACGGGCAAGGCTTTCAATTTCTGTAACGACAGCCACATCTGTTCTGCCGTGCCTTCAAACAATCTGCCGCAACCCATCACAAACAAAGTGTCCCCGCAAAACAGCGCGCAATCATCAATAAAATGATAAACCACATGGCCACTGGTATGTCCGGGTGTCGAAATAACCTGGATCTTATGCTGCCCCAGCGTTATCTCATCACCATCAACCACACCACGATCAAAACCCGGGATTCTATGCTGATCGCTAAGTGCTGCGGTAATAGTGCAACCGGTTTTTTGTTTCAGCTCCAGATTACCACCCACATGATCGCCATGATGATGCGTATTCAGGATAGCAGTCAGTTTCCACTTGTTTTTATCCAGCACATCCAGCACCGGTTGGGCAACAGCGGGATCTATCGCCGCCGTTTCGCCCGATACCGGATCGTGAACTAGATAAATGTAATTGTCATTTAAGACAGATAGTTGCCGGATAATTAACATTTTTTTAGTTCTGCTGTCATCCGGACCCTTTGGCTGCCAACGCTTCAGCATTGCGTTTAACCAATCCATCAATAACGGCACCCAATGAGCCTTTATTCTGGATTTCATCGTTAAAGGTTGAGCGGTAATTAGTCACCAGACTCACACCATCAATTAAAATATCGTAAACTTTCCATACACCGTTGTTTAAGAACATTCGATAATTGACGTCTACAGGTTGTAATCCAGGCTGTAGAACTTCGGTCTTGACGATGATTTTTGTTGCGTCAACCGGAGCATCAAGTGCTATGAAGTGTAGAGTCCAATCGTTATATTCTATAAACGCTCTGGAATAAGTTCTGACTATTAGTGTTTTGAATTCACGTTTAAATCGTTCTTGATCCTCAAGCGATGCAGTTTTCCAATGCTTTCCCAGCACTAGTGGTGCGATTTTTTCAAAATCCGTGTGTGGAGAAATAACGTCATTAACGAAGCGTGTCACTTGTAGAAAATCTCTGGTAAAAACCTTGTCCTGGAGTTTTTTCTGCAATTGCATGGAAACATCATGAATGATTTGCTGTGGTGCTTGCAAATCATCTGCTAGACCTTTAGTTGCGAACAGTAAGCCGAGTAATAACATGAATAAACCAAATATTACTTGGCGTTTAATTCGATTTTGCATGACTTTTTCGACTCCAAAATAATGATCTGATTACTGACGGTTCGCTCATTTTTTTTAAAGTTCAATAGATTCAGTGGGTTCCAATGGACGGATGTGTTGTTTTTTAGCAAAACTCACAAAATTAACCATTAATAATCATTTGGTTACAAAAACTACCGAACCGAGGGTGATTACTTCGATTTTGCTATATTAGCATGAGCTATTGCTGCTTTTTCGTGCTCTTTGGATAGCGCCTCATGATGTTTAGCCATTGCTTCGTGATATTTATACAGATCATGAAATCCGGTTTTTTTATAGTCTGCCGCCATTGATTTGTAATGTTCAGCGATGGCTATAGCCTTGTGCTGCTCAGCATGTTTTTTATGTAAGGTCACCGTCTCTTTATTTTCAGTAAACAATGTAGCCGGCTCCACGATATTTGTGAGCTGCACGAAAGCAGGCGCAATTTCGGCCAGCAAAGGTGTGACAGTTATGCTTAGGCACACAGCCAAAGCATAACTAAGATATGTTTTTTTTGTCATAATTTTTCGCCATAAGTTAAAAACCTGCAAATTAAATAGTGTTACATTCAAAACCAGTAAAAATAGGCTGTTAGCTGGTTTTTTTATGCAGACTATGATGCCGAAAATCCAAATAAAGTGTCAAGTCGGGGTGGTCGCGTATTGACAAAGCAAGCTAATTTATAATTTTTTTAGTGCGATTATAGCGACTAATCAACTGTCCATTTCACTAGGCCGCTATATGATGTAACAATAACTAGTAAACCAAAGATAATACGATACCAAGCAAAAACAATAAAATCATGCTGGCTGATATAACGCAATAAGGCCTTGATGGCCAATAGCGCACTGAGAAAGGCTGCGATCAAACCTACGGCAAAATAAGGCGCATCGGTAGCCAAATTCAATAAATCGCGATGCTTGTACAAATCATAAAGGCTGGCGACAATTAGTGTCGGAATGGCTAAGAAAAATGAGAATTCAGTCGCGGCTTTGCGCGAGAGTCCAAATAACAAGCCGCCAATGATGGTCGCACCCGAACGCGAAGTGCCCGGTATCAGCGCGAAAGCCTGCGCGATGCCGAGTTTTAACGCATCCTTTGGACTTAAATCTTCGACCTCAAGGATGCGAATTTTATGTTGCCTTTTTTCTGCCCAGATAATCACAAAAGCACCGATGATAAACGCCAGGGCCACCGGAATAGGCTTGAATAACACCGCTTTGATGTATTTTCCAAACAGCAGGCCCAGGCTTGCTAAGGGCATGAACGCAATCATCAGGTTAAGAGCGAACTTTTGCGCCGATTTCTGACGAGGTAAGCCGATAATAACCGCCGCTATTTTTACCCGATATTCCCAGCATACGGCCAGAATAGCACCGACCTGGATGACAATTTCAAATAGCTTGCCCTTATCATCATTAAAACTGAGCAAGTCGCCGACCAAAATTAAATGTCCGGTACTGGAAACGGGCAAAAACTCAGTCAGTCCCTCAACTATCCCCAGAATAATCACTTTAATTGTTAATAGTATGTCCATGTTTTATCAATAGAGTTAATATGTGAATAAATTCGTTTAGCCGAATTTAACAGTATTTTGTCTATAATAAACTGCTACATAGTAAAAAACCAAACATGCTTAGGATCTAGCACGAAACCTTCATCCTTTTGTCACTATTAAAATTAAAATGACGAATCGGGTGCATTGCCCCCCTTGCATTGTTTATACTACGTACAATAACCAGCGAGTTTCTACCCCGATTTTTCGTAAAATCCAGGTAGGGCTCGGCTCTTATGCCCTACGGGTAATAAAAACTACACTTTAATCCATGCATACTCGCCGTAACAGGATCAATCAATGACCAACAGTTTAATCGCTAAAATCACCGGACTAAATGACATCGATCCCGCAGAAACGAGGGAATGGATAGAAGCGCTGCAAGCCGTGCTGGAACACGACGGCAGTGAGCGTGTACATTTTCTGATTGAGCAGTTGGTAGCAGTCACACGAAATGCCGGCTTTGATATTCCTTTCAGTGCCAATACCGCTTACCTCAATACCATTCCTGTAGCACAACAGGCGCAGTTTCCGGGCGATGTCACCATAGAGCACAAAATCCGTGCTTATGTGCGTTGGAATGCGATGATGATGGTGTTACGGGCAAACAAGCATACTAATGTTGGCGGGCATATTGCCAGCTTTGCATCGGCAGCGACTTTGTACGATGTCGGTTATAACCATTTTTGGCATGCCGCTTCAGAGCAACATGATGGCGATCTTATTTTTACCCAAGGCCATTTAACTCCGGGAGATTATGCCCGAGCCTTTTTGCTGGGACGCTTGACGCTAGAACAGATGGATAATTTTCGGCAGGAAGTGAACGGTAATGGCTTGCCATCGTATCCACATCCTTGGTTGATGCCTGATTTCTGGCAGTTCCCAACCGTGTCTATGGGCTTGGGGCCAATTATGGCAATTTATCAGGCGCGATTTATGCACTATTTGCAAGATCGCGGCTTTGCTGTCACCTCCGGTCGCAAGGTCTGGAGCTTTTTGGGCGATGGTGAAACCGATGAACCGGAATCGTTGGGCGCAATTGGTATGGCTGGACGGGAAAAACTAGATAATTTGATTTTTGTTATCAACTGTAATTTGCAGCGACTTGATGGCCCTGTACGCGGTAATGGCAAGATTATTCAGGAGCTGGAAAGCGAATTTCGCGGCGCCGGCTGGAATGTAATTAAACTGGTTTGGGGCCAGCGCTGGGATACCTTACTGGCTCGAGACAAGGACGGGCTGTTGGTAGCCCGTATGATGTCCTGCGTCGATGGTGATTATCAAACCTTTAAGGCTAAAGATGGCGCTTATGTGCGCGAACATTTCTTTAATTCCCCAGAATTAAAAGCCATGGTTTCCGATTGGTCTGATCGTGATATTTGGGAGCTTAATCGCGGAGGACATGATCCGGTTAAGGTTTTTGCAGCTTTCCATGCAGCAGTTAACCATAAGGGCCAACCTACCGTCATTCTGGCAAAAACCATCAAGGGTTATGGCATGGGTGCTTCGGGAGAAGCCCAGAATATCTCGCATCAGCAGAAAAAAATGAGCGACAGTTCGCTGACCAATTTCCGAGATCGTTATGCACTGCCGGTTACTGATGAGCAGCTGCATGATCTGCCTTATTTAAGTTTTGCCGAAGGCTCAAAAGAACAAATCTACATGCAGCAGCGTCGTAGCGATCTAGGCGGTCACTTGCCGTCCAGACGGGCAAAATCCTATGCCCTGGATGTGCCGGTCTTAAGCGATTTCAAACCTTTATTAGAAGCCAGTGGTGTAGGCCGCGAGATTTCCACAACCATGGCCTTCGTGCGTTTACTTAATATTTTGGTCAAGGACGAACATATCGGCAAACGTATCGTACCGATTGTGCCTGATGAATCGAGAACCTTCGGCATGGAGGGCATGTTCCGGCAGCTGGGTATTTGGTCGCAGGTTGGGCAGCTATATACGCCGCAAGATGCCGATCAATTGATGTTTTACAAGGAAGACAAACACGGCCAAGTGATGCAGGAAGGTATTAATGAAGCCGGTGGCTTGTGCGACTGGATTGCGGCGGGTACCTCGTACTCAACCCATAATGTGCCGATGATTCCTTTTTTCATTTATTATTCGATGTTCGGTTTTCAGCGGGTGGGGGATTTAATCTGGGCAGCCGCTGATCAACGTACCCGAGGCTTTTTAATGGGTGGTACGGCAGGTAGAACTACGTTGAATGGTGAAGGTCTGCAGCATGAAGATGGCCATAGTCATTTGATGGCCGCAACCGTACCGAACTGCGTCTCTTACGACCCTACTTATGCTTACGAACTGGCGGTGATTATTCAGGATGGTTTGCGCCGCATGTATGTCGAACAAGAAGATGTGTTCTATTACATTACCGTAATGAACGAAAATTACGAGCATCCTGCAATGCCTAAAGGCGTGGAGCTGGATATACTCAAAGGCATGTACAGTTTCAGTAAAGCCGCCAAGGTAATAAAGAAAGCGCCCCGGGTACAGTTATTAGGGTCCGGAACAATATTCCGCGAAGTTGAAGCCGCCGCTGTATTGCTGCGCGATGACTGGGGCGTGGAAGCCGATTTATGGAGCTGCACCAGTTTTACCGAGCTGTCCAGAAATGCTCAGACCTGTGAACGCTGGAATCGCCTGCATCCTACCGAAACACCTAAGCAAGCGCATGTAGCTCATTGCCTTGCGCATGCGCAAGGCCCGGTGATCGCCGCAAGCGATTACACCCGCGCCTTTGCCGAACAGATACGCAGTCTTATTTCCGCGCCTTATACCGTACTGGGTACCGATGGTTTTGGCCGTTCTGATACCCGCGAAAATCTGCGCCGGTTTTTTGAAGTGGATCGCTATCATGTGACTATTGCGGCTTTAAAAAGCCTGGCCGACCTGGGGCAGTTTGATGCTGCCAAAGTGGAGGTGGCCATTGCCAAATATGGCATAAATCCCGATGCAGCAGCTCCCTGGCTAATTTAACGGAAAGACAAAAATGGCTTTATTAATAGAAATCAAGGTTCCTGATGTTGGCAATGTCGCAGATATTGACGTAGTAGACGTATTGGTTAAACCCGGCGACAAAATAAAACTGGAACAGACGCTTGCTGTGCTTGAAACCGACAAAGCCAGCATGGATTTACCCTGCAGTGCAGCGGGAACTGTACAGGAAGTCTTTATCAAACCGGGAGATAAGGTCTCTGAAGGGACTTTGATTGCGACGGTCCTGGCAGATACTGCGAGCGCGGTCGAAGCACCTGTACTGAGCGTGCCCGAAGTGCCTGTACTGAGCGTGCCCGAAGTGCCTGTACTGAGCGTAGTCGAAGTAGCAAAGCCGATTGCAATGCCGCCGGTCACGGTGCATGACGCTAGACCTGAAACCTTGGTGGCTGCTACTCAAGTCGCTCATGCCACACCGGCAGTACGGGTGTTTGCCCGCGAACTGGGCGTTGATATACAAAAAATAACCACCGGCACTGGCCGTAAGGGACGCATCTTAAAAGACGATGTTAAAAACTTCGTTAAAAAAATCATGACAGGGGATACGGCTCAAACTGGTAGTGGAATTCCCGCCATGCCTAGCGTTGATTTTTCCCAGTTTGGCGAAATAGAAGAGCAAAATCTCAGCAAAATAAAACGGCTAACTGGTAAAAATCTGAGTCGAGTCTGGCTGAACCTACCCATGGTTACTTACCATGACGAGGTTGATATTACCGATATGGAAGCCTTTCGCCTTGCATTAAACGCTGAAAAAGCCAAGGATGAGATCAAGGTTACCGGTCTGATCTTCATCATGAAGGCGTTGACTGCGGCCATGCAACAATTTCCTCAGTTTAATGCGTCACTGTCTGCTGATGGCGAAAAACTGCTGCTGAAAAAGTATTTCAATATGGGTATTGCGGTCGACACGCCCAACGGTTTGGTAGTGCCGGTGTTACGTGAGGTCAATCGTAAAGGCATTAACGAACTATCGACTGAATTGGCTGAATTAAGCAGCAAAGCCAGGCTAGGTAAGCTGATGCCTGCGCAGATGCAGGGTGGCTGTATCACCATTTCCAGTCTCGGCGGTATCGGTGGCACAGCTTTCACGCCGATAGTTAATGCGCCTGAAGTGGCGATATTGGGCGTTACCCGAGCTAAAATGCAACCGGTCTGGAATGGCAAGGAATTTGTGCCACGTCTTATGTTACCACTGGATCTAACTTATGATCATCGGGTGATAGACGGTGTGGAAGGTGCGCGTTTCATGGCTGCGATCAAACAGTATTTGGGCGATATTCGCCGCTTGTTACTTTAATCAGGGAGAATAATATGGACGCTAATCCAGTGATACATGCAGAAGTTCTGGTGTTGGGCGGCGGTCCCGGCGGTTACACAGCGGCTTTTCGCGCTGCAGATTTGGGCAAGCAAGTCGTCATGATTGAGCGCTATCCGGCTTTAGGTGGCGTCTGCCTTAATGTAGGCTGTATTCCATCTAAAGCTTTGCTGCATGTTGCGCAGATTATTCACGAAGCAGATGAATTCGAGCAGCACGGTCTCAGTTATGGCAAACCTAGTTTTGATATAAACAAAATTCGAGACTGGAAACAAGGCATTACCAAAACCCTGGGCGATGGTTTAGCCGGTTTGGTAAAACAGCGAAAAATAACCCGAATTCACGGCACAGGGCAATTTACCTCCAGCACGACTGTTGATGTGCAAACTGAAACTGGCATTAAAACCATCAGCTTTGATCAGGCGATTATTGCAGCCGGTTCACAACCGACTAAAATACCGGTTTTTCCACATGCTGATCCGCGTTTATGGGATTCAACCGATGCTTTGGAGCTAAAGGACATTCCCCAAAAATTGCTGATAGTCGGCGGCGGTATTATAGGCCTGGAAATGGCCACGGTTTATCATGCCTTGGGTTCGGAAATCAGCGTAGTCGAGTTGATGGAGCAGATTATTCCAGGTTGCGATAATGATCTTGTTACGCCGCTGTATCGTCGCATTAAGAAACAATATAAAAATATCTGGCTGCAAACCCGGGTTACTGCTATTGAAACCCAAGATGAAGGCCTGAAAGTGTCTTTTGACGGCAAGACTGCGCCAGAATCAGAACTGTTTGATGCCGTTTTAGTCGCGGTAGGGCGTAAACCTAACGGCAAGTTCATCGGTGCGGAACTAGCGGGGGTTAGTGTCGATGAGGCAGGTTTTATCGCCGTCGATAAGCAGCAGCGCACCAATGTTTCGCATATTTTTGCGATAGGCGACATCGTTGGTAATCCTATGTTAGCTCACAAGGCCACTCATCAAGGCAAGGTTGCAGCCGAAGTTGCCGCTGGCTTGAAAGCTGGATTTGATGCGTTAACTATTCCCTCTGTTGCTTATACTGATCCTGAAGTAACCTGGATGGGCTTAACTGAAAACCAAGCCAAACAACAAGGCATAGACTACGATAAGGCGGTTTTTCCGTGGGCGGCCAGCGGTCGCTCATTATGTCTGGGGCGTAAGGAAGGTTTGACCAAAATACTTTGTGAAAAAGAAACCGGTAGGTTGCTAGGCGCAGGCATGGTCGGGCCCAATGCCGGGGAGTTGATTAGTGAGGCGGTATTGGCCCTGGAAATGGGCGCTGATGCTGAAGATATTGGTTTGACTATCCACCCACATCCCATGTTATCCGAGACTTTCGCGTTTGCCGCTGAAATGATCTCCGGCTCGATTACCGATCTTTATATAAAAAAGAAGGCTTGAATGTTTTAACTGATCAATACTGAATAAAAGGCGAAAGGCCTTTGCCTTTCGTCCTTCACCTTTTCTCAGTCCAGCGGAATTACCGAGCACCCAAATGAAAACCAAGATAGTTTCTGTCATTGCACTCGCTTTACTCGTCTTTATTAACTTCAGTATCTGGAGTTATGTTAACAATCCCTTGCAATTGCAAGCGTGGACAAAAACTACGATGGGCGTCACTTTTGATCCCATGAGAAAACAGGATACACAAACCAGTAACACCTTTCCCAGTGAAGCCGATATAGACAGTGATTTGAGTTTACTGGCTAATAAAGTTCATGCTGTTCGTACTTATAGTGTGCTTAAAGGCCTGGATAAGATTCCAGAGTTGGCTGCCAAGTATAATCTAAATACGACTGTTGGAGCCTGGATTGATAGTAATCTTGAAAAGAATCGACAAGAAATAGACACCCTGATTAATGTCAGTCGGCAGAATAATCCAAAAATTGTTCGCATTATGGTCGGTAATGAAGTGTTACTTCGAGCCGATATGACTGCGGAAAAGTTAATTGAATATATTCGAGAAGTAAAAGCAAATACAGTGAGACCGGTAAGTACCTCTGAAACCTGGGATATCTGGCTCAAACATCCTGAAATTGTTGCAGAAGTTGATTTCATAGCGGTGCATATTCTGCCTTACTGGGAAGGTATTGCGGCGGAAGATGCAGTCGATTACGTTTTTGACCGTTATCATGCCGTACAACAAGCCTATCCCAATAAGCCTATCGTAATTACTGAAGTCGGTTGGCCTTCAGACGGCCAACCTTTTAAGCATGCAACTGCATCCGTGTCTAATCAAGCACGGTTTCTACGCGAATTTCTTAATCGGGCTGATACTGAAAAAGTCACTTATTACATCGTTGAGGCGTTTGATCAGCCATGGAAAATGTCCTTGGAAGGCTCGGCTGGAGCTTATTGGGGTATTTTTAATGCCGATAGGCAGGCCAAATATCCTATGGATAGCGATGTGATTGCCATGCCTAATTGGGAGCATTGGGCAACCGGCGCGGCTGTTTTCAGTGTTGTGCTAATGGGTTTGTTTTTATTTGCTCGCAGCAGTTTGAAATTACCCGGAATAGTATTTTTCGGTTTGATTGCCAATCTTGCCGCTTCAACAATTTTTTGGTCTGTGTCCATAGGTGCGCAGCAATATCAAACAAAACTTACCATTGTCTTTTGGGGCATCCTGATTTTAATGCAGGTTTTGGCGGCGATTATCTTATTAATAGAAAGTTTGGAAATTGCCGAGGTTATTTGGCACCGTAAAACGGCCAGAACATTCCAGCCTTTAAAGCCATCAGCTACTTTTAAATATCCCAAGGTATCGTTACATTTACCGATTCATAATGAACCGCCCGATATGGTGAGGTTAACACTGGAGGCACTGGATCGGGTCGATTATCCGAATCTGGAAGTGCTGGTGATGGACAACAACACCAAGGATCCCGCAGTCTGGGAGCCGGTCAAAGTTGATTGCGAACGCTTGGGACCCAAATTCAGATTCTTCCACTTGGAAAACTGGCCTGGCTTTAAGGCCGGTGCAATCAATCATGCGCTGGAACAAACTGCCCCAGATGCTGAAATTATCGCAGTTATCGACAGCGATTATATCTTGTCGCCAGACTGGCTTAACTGCATGGTGCCTTATTTCGACAACGAAAATGTCGGCTTCATACAATCGCCGCAAGATTATCGCGACCGTGACCAGAGCGCATTTAAGTCTTTTTGTTACTGGGAATATGCTGGATTTTTCAATATCGGTATGGTGCAACGTAACGAATATAACGCGATTATTCAGCATGGCACAATGACCATGATCAGAAAGTCTGCATTACTGGAAGTTGGTAAGTGGTCAGAATGGTGTATTTGCGAAGACAGCGAACTAGGTTTGCGTCTATATGAAGCTGGCTATGATTCTGTTTATGTTAAAGATTCGTTTGGAAAAGGCGTTATGCCTGACACCATGTCCGGCTACATGACCCAACGCTTTCGCTGGGTTTATGGCGCGATGCAAATCATCAAAGCGCATTGGCGCAGCTTTTTACCTTCTAAAACCCCAACACTGACCTCAGCCCAAAAATATTACTTTATTGCTGGCTGGCTGCCGTGGATTTCAGATGCACTGGCTTTGTTATTTACCATGACCAGCTTGATTTTAACAGCGGTCATTCTTTATGATCCGATACACAGTGAACTGCCTGCTAATGCTTTTCTAATGCCGACGGTGGGTATCTTCAGTTTCAAAATTATCCGTGGTTTATGGCTGTATCAGGCACGTGTTCCTTGTTCTATCTGGCAATCCCTAGGCGCATCGCTATCAGGCCTGGCTTTAACGCATACCGTTGCCAAGGGTACTATTCAGGGCTTATTTACCTCAGGAAAGCCGTTCATGCGCACACCCAAGTTTGAACAACACAGTGCGTTATTTGTCGGCCTAGTCACCATCCGCGAGGAGTTGCTGTTACTAACTCTATTAAGTGTCGCTATCGGCATGATGGCGTCGCTGGAACATTTTGACAATTTTAGCGGTAGATTATGGATAGCCATTCTATCGGTACAGGCTGTCCCTTATATGGCGGCGTTGCTCACTTTATTAATAAGCATTGCGCCAGATTACAAAGCGGCTAAGCCGAAAATCGTAGCGGTTAAATCTAAAAAGAAAAAGTCTTAGTTGGTAATTACCTTTAGGAACGGGCATGAATGATCATAATGAGGCCAACGAGACCGATCCTCTGCTGGACTTAGACCTACAACTGCAACTATTTCGATACGCCAGTGATCTTAACGATCTCGTAGAGATACAACGGGCAGTGCGGTCATTGCTCAAAGAAATCGCTACCGGATATTTGATCACTGACAGGCAAGGTGCGATCATTCAAGCTGATGAAAATGCAAAAACACTATTGGGCTTAGACGACGATCCGTCAGACAAACCCAATAGCATCAGTGATTATATTGGCGCCAGTTATCGATTTGAATTGAAGGTATTACTTGAGCTTATGATCAAAAAATCCAGTGATTCTTCATTGCCGCCGGTTGATGACGTAGTCAAGTGGCCGTGCGTGATACAAGGACCCGACAAAAAATCACATAAAATGGTTGCTCACATCTGGGCTCTGGATTTAGTAAATAATCGCCATCTACTGATTTGGATTTTACAAGACATCAACAGAACCCGTGATGCTGAATTGGAATTTAAAAATAAGATAGCGCTGGCGGTCTATCGAAACATTCGCGATGCCATTACCGCAACAGATCTGGATGGAAATATTGTTGCGGTTCCTCTTGGTAGCATACTTCGGTAAGTAAAACACACCCTGAAACAGGGTGTAATAAATATCGACTATAAATCATGCATCAGTACAGCTTGCGCCTGAATCAACTCTTCGGTTTCGGCTGTTTGCAAGCGTTGATAACTACCATCAGACTGCAACAGCCAGGCTTGGGTATTATCTTTTAAATATAAATTCAGGTTTTGCAAAATCCGAAGTTGCAAGCGTTTACTTTCAATCGGAAAGCAAATTTCCACACGCCGGAACATATTGCGATTCATTAAATCAGCACTAGACGCATAAACTTCGCGGTTACCGTCATTCTCAAACGCATAAACCCGTGCGTGCTCTAAAAATCGTCCGATAATCGAGCGTACTTCTATATTTTCTGACACACCCGGAACCCCCGGTTTTAAACAACAGACACCCCGAACCAGTAATTTCACCTGAACTCCGGCCTGTGATGCCCGGTACAGAGCCTGGATAGACTGCTCCTCAACGACCGCATTAACCTGAATAATAATTTTTGCCGGTTTTCCGCTTTTTGCGTGGCGAATTTCTCGCTCAATTTTCTCTATTAAACCGCTATGCAAGGTAAACGGCGATTGCAATAATTTATTCAACCGAGTTACCTTGCCCAAACTGGTCAACTGAGCAAATACACGCCGAACATCTTCACCTAATTCCTTGTCACAAGAAAACAAACCATAGTCGGTATAAATCTGCGCCGTTTTCGGATGATAGTTACCGGTACCCAGATGCACATAATTGCGTAACTGCTTGCCTTCACGCCTTAAAACCAAACACATTTTGGCATGTGTTTTATAGCCCACCACGCCATAAACCACATGTACAGCGGCTTCCTGTAATTTGGCCGCCAGACCGATATTAGCCTTTTCATCAAAACGCGCCCGCAATTCGATAACCACCGTCACCACCTTACCAGCTTTCGCCGCCTTGATTAAGGCAGTCACGATAGGTGAGTCTGAACCGGTGCGATACAGCGTTTGCTTAATCGCAAGAACTTCAGGAGAAACTGCCGCCTGACGAATAAATTCAACGACGGGTGAAAAAGACTCAAACGGGTGATGCAACAAAATATCGTGACGCCTGATCGCCGCAAAAATATCTTTGCTGCGTTCCAGTTGTTGCGGCACTACCGGTTTAAAAGGGGGGAACTTAAGATCGGGCCGACCAATCAAATCATTAATTTCCTGTAACCTGCTCAGATTAACCGGGCCATTAACCAAAAATAAACGATCACGGGTCATCTCAAAACGATTCAGTAAAAAGGTGACGGTTTCATCAGGACAGTTTGCATCTATCTCCAGACGGACTTCATCACCGTAATTACGCATAGCCAGCTCACCTTCTACGGCCAGCAATAAATCATCAATCGCATCATCATCGACAAAAAAATCACTATTTCGGGTTACCCGAAACTGATAGCAACCCTTGACGCTCATGCCGTTAAATAACTGATCGACAAAAGCATGAATAATCGATGATAAAAACACAAACTTCGCAGAGCCGTTGCCGGTTCCTGCCGTTGGCAGTTGAATAATGCGAGGCAAGGCTCTAGGCGCTTGCAATATAGCCCTACCGCTATTTCTACCAAAAGCATCCTTGCCAGTCAAAGCAATAATAAAATTTAAACTCTTGTTTAGTATACGGGGAAAGGGATGAGCAGAATCCAAACCTACGGGCGTTAAAATCGGTAATAACTCATCATTAAAATAAGCTTCCAGCCATTTGTGTTCAGCTTCGGTCCATTCCTTACGGCGAATAAAACGAATATTTTCCGTCGCCAGCTTTGGAATCAGAATCTCGTTAAGAACCTTATATTGCTCGTCAACCAACTGGTGAGCATGAATCGAAATCAACTCCAGCTGCTCACCGGGGGTCAAGCCATCCGGACCCACAGCCTTAGGATCGATAACAGCCATCTGGATGACACTGGCTACGCGAACCTCGTAAAATTCATCGAGGTTCGAACAGGAGATACATAAATAATTAAGCCGTTCCAGCAGCGGCACTTTTTCATCTTTCGCTTGTGCTAGCACCCGCTTATTGAACTCTAGCAGGCTCAATTCACGATTAATATAAAATTCCGGCTTTTGAAGGTCGATCTGGCTTTCTTTTTCGGTTATGTCCATGTTTTATTTTTTTTACCCTGCAAGCCTCCAGTATGGAGTGCGATAATACGCTGACCCGGCTTGAAATAATTTTTTTTGATTAAATCATAAATGCCATAAATCATTTTTCCGGTATAAATTGGTTCCAACGGAATAGCTGATTTTAATTCAAATTCTTCGATAAATGCGCTCAACTCAGCATTGATTTTACCAAAACCACCAAAATGATAGTCCAAGTTTATCTGCCAATTATTACGAGATTGTGACAGTAAGGCATCAACATCCGCTGTTAAAAAGCTCGCGTTTTTTAGTGCTGCAAATCCCAACACCGAAACTGATTCAGAAGCTACTTCAGCAACACCTGCCAATGTCGCTCCGGTTCCACAAGGCACACAAAAACTATCGTATGGGATGCCTATTTCTGTAATCAATTCCGCCACCCCTTGCAAGGCCAAGTTTGTAGCCCCTCCTTCCGGCAACCAGTATTCCCCTGACTTTAATCCAGGCAAGGTATCGTAATTTTTATATTGCCTGAGCAATCGATAATCCGTGCGGGATACAAATCTCAGCTCCATATTCCAACGTTTAATGTCATTTAACGTGGTGCTTAAGACCAGAGGTTGCTCACCACGGATCAGTCCTATGGTTTTCAAGCCTAATACTTTGCCGACATAAGCCAACGCATGGAGGTGATTGGAATAGGCGCCGCCCATGCTGATCAGGGTATCGCTGCCCAAAGACAGTGCATGATCAAGACTGTATTTCAGCTTGCGCCATTTATTACCGGAAATCACCGGATGCAGTAGATCATCCCGTTTTATATACAATTCAATTTGACGTTGTTCAAGCCAGGGATCATTGATTTTTTTTAGAATCGACGGCTGGAAGGTTTTTTCTAGTTTTATCAGTTCAGAATGCATGTATTATGTTTTTTTAGAAGTTACGCCTCATCGTTCACTCATTTTCTCTAGACACGTAGGTCGTTGGTCTGCAATCAAACGCTCGGTATCGTTGACTTATCGCCCGGCGGCAGTGTCCAGATGCAATGCAGATGATCAGGTAACAGCACCCAGGCATCAATGGTAAAAGGATGAAGCGATTGCACGACGGCGATAAGTAACCGCAGTAAAAAAATAGGTTCCGCCAGGAATGGCGGCGCGTCGATAATGAGACATGGTTCAATTATACGACAGAAAATACGTGACGGCGTAGGGGGGGGCAAGGTTTTTTTTGCCCACCATTTTTCACGCATAAAAAAACCGCCCATCCCCGAAGAAATGAGCGGTTGTTTCAGGTGATCCGTGACCCAGAGCCATTGACAGTGGGCACAAACAGCATGTGCCTATCCTAAAAAATAAGCGTACCGTAAACGTAAGTATTAACATTAATTCTGGGTAAATGAATGAGGCTACCAACTTAACACGCAGGGCAACCGCATATAAATTTCAGGCAAGGAAAACCAGGTTCTCCCTGAATTTATCGTTCAATGCCGCTTCAAAGCGTTTTTTCTTAATACTCATTTTAGACGGCTCCTTTTTTAGCAAATTAAGACCAAGTTGACGAAAAATAT
>CANNNV010000026.1 GCA_947506155.1 Methylococcaceae bacterium | reverse complement strand
AGTTGCACACCAACTAATACCTACTGTTACTGCTGCCTGAAACTAGTAAAGTCGGCTATTAACCAAACTTGTCAGCAGTGAAGTGGCATTAACTGTAAGAGAAAACTTTCTCTTGTAGGTAAACATTACCCACAGTCGCAATTTACATGAAATCGTTGGTTTGTCTAATTTATTATCGCTCTTCATGTTTTAGATTATATTTGTCTACATTTTAGTACGATTGAGTATATTTTTTGTTACTTAAGTAGTAGCTCGTGCTAATAATTACGCTGGACAGAAAACTTAGCTAATAAAATTAATGCTTGTTTATATTCCGAATCAGCCAACACGCTTAATGCGTTTATCGCTTTTTGGGCTTCTTCATTGGCACGTTGTTCCGTGTAAGCTATCGCTTGTGTGCTTTGGACTACGGCATAAACTTCGTTGAAGACTTCTCGATCCCCGTTCTTAATGGCATCAATAACGATTTTGGCTTCGCTTTCGTTGCCGTTTTGTATCGCGTAAATCAGCGGCAAAGTCGGTTTGCCTTCAGCAAGATCATCGCCCAAATTTTTACCTAACTCATCTTTATTGGCTTTGTAATCCAGCGCATCGTCAATCAATTGAAAAGCAATGCCCAGATGCTGACCGTATTCTGCCAGACCCTGTTCGATTTCAGTCGATGCTCCGGCAATAACTGCGGCTAACCTTGTAGCTGCGCTAAATAAAATAGCCGTTTTTCTAGCAACAACTTCAAGATATTTTTCTTCTGTCGTTTCTGGATTATTGCAGTTTAAAAGTTGCAATACTTCACCTTCGGCAATGGCTGTAGTCGTTTTTGATAAAATCTCCATAACCCGCATATTGCCAGTGCGCACCATCATTTCAAAGGCGCTGGAATAAAGATAATCACCTACCAGGATGCTGGCCGCATTACCCCAGACAGCATTGGCCGATTCTTTGCCACGCCGAAGTTCAGAATCATCAACCACATCATCATGCAGCAGTGTAGCGGTGTGGATAAATTCAATCACTGCTGCCATCAGCAAGTGGTTATCGCTGAAACCCCCTAATGCCTTGGCTGCTAGCAATAGCAGCATGGGACGCAATCTTTTGCCGCCACTGCCAACAATATAGTGGCCCATCTGGTTAATCAGGATAACATCAGAACTTAATTCGTTAATAATCAGCTGGTCGACGGCTTTTGCCTCAGCGGTAGTTAATTTTTTAATTGAATCAAAATCGATGGGAGCGGGAATATTAGCGGAGGATAGTGAGTGCGATGCCATTAGGGTGTGCTGCG
Source organism: Methylococcaceae bacterium (assembly GCA_947506155.1). GTDB lineage: Bacteria > Pseudomonadota > Gammaproteobacteria > Methylococcales > Methylomonadaceae > Methylobacter_A. Next base: position 24,277 of record CANNNV010000026.1, on the reverse strand, counting down.
TGTAAGTTTGAGTTATTTTTCATGGTGATAGCTATGAAAATGAAAGTCTGCTAGGCTATTATAACTGAATGGAAAATTAATCGCCCATACGATTGAACGGAGAACTTCATGTCTATCGCTTTTGAATTATTTTAACAAGCTAATTAAGCTGTAAAAATAATTTAGATTGACTTGACCTCGTTTTAAAAATATAATTTTTTGTTCACTTTAAACAGATTAATGCTTGATGGAGCTTGCGCTGATGTATGCGGTAATTCAAACAGGTGGTAAACAGTACCGCGTAGAAGAAGGTACTTTCTTAAAAATAGAAAAACTGGAGCTAGGCGAAGGCGATAGCATTGAGTTCGATAAAGTACTCATGATTCAGTCAGACGATGCAACTAAGATTGGCATGCCTTTTATCGAAGGCGGCAAAGTCACTGCCACCGTCCTGTCTCAAGGCAGACACAAAAAAATTAAAATCATTAAATTCAGAAGACGTAAGCACCATATGAAACAAATGGGGCATCGTCAATACTATACGGAAATCCAGATTACTGGCATTTCCGCTTAAGATTAGGAGTTACAGATGGCTCATAAGAAAGCTGGCGGTAGTACCCGTAACGGACGTGACTCTAATGCGAAAAGATTAGGTGTTAAACGTTACGGTGGTGAGAATGTAATTGCAGGCAACATTATTGTTCGTCAACGTGGAACCCAGTTTCATGCCGGCGATAACGTAGGCTGTGGAAAAGATCATACCTTGTTTGCAACAGCTGACGGTAAAGTGCAGTTTAAGGTTCAAGGACCTAAAAACCGTAGATTTATCAGTATTGTTGCGGCATAAGACATACCGACTGTATCGCGCTATCGCATGGCGAGATGGTCACGTTGGGTTAACGTAGCGTAACCCAACAAACTTAAAAAAGCTCCTCTGTTATGGCGGGGCTTTTTTTGTTTTTATCGATTGAGTTTTAAGTTTGGCGGCGTGTGATTTATGAGATTTGTTGACGAGGCAGAAGTTCGCGTAGAAGCGGGCGATGGCGGCAATGGTACTATCGGCTTTCGACGCGAGAAATACATCCCTATGGGTGGTCCAGACGGCGGTGATGGCGGTGATGGCGGCAGTGTTTATCTGATTGCCGCAGAGAATGTCAATACCTTGGTGGATTTTCGCTATCATGCTGTGCATCGAGCGCAGCGTGGGCAAAATGGCATGAGTCGTAACTGCACCGGTAGAAAAGGTGATGATTGCTATGTACCGGTGCCGCTAGGAACCCTAGTTTCTGATGCAGAAACGGGCGAAGTTATCGGCGATTTAACTGAGGTAGACCAAACCCTATTGGTTGCTCAAGGCGGCTTTCATGGCCTGGGCAATACGCGCTTTAAAAGCAGTATCAATCGAGCGCCGCAAAAAGCCAGTAAAGGCAGCGAAGGCGAACATCGCAGGCTTGATCTGGAATTGACCTTGATTGCCGATGTCGGCCTGCTAGGCATGCCCAATGCCGGAAAGTCCAGCTTGATCCGTTCGGTGTCGGCAGCAACACCTAAGGTAGCAGACTATCCGTTTACAACTTTGCATCCAAATCTGGGCGTAGTACGCGTCGATGATTTACGCAGTTTTGTTATTGCCGATATTCCAGGTGTTATTGAAGGTGCGGCTGAAGGCGCAGGCCTAGGCTTACAGTTTCTAAAGCATTTACTGCGCACCGGATTATTGCTGCATTTAATTGATGTCGAACCTTACGAGAGCATGGAATCGCCAGTACAAGCGGCTAAAAAAATTATCCATGAAGTCGAGAAATGGAGTGATGACCTAGCTGCCAAACCACGTTGGCTGGTATTGAACAAAATTGACCGACTGCCGGCCGAAGAAGTCGATCAACGCTGCCAAGCAATCGTTGATGAGCTGGAATGGACTGGCCCCGTCTTCAAGACCGCAGCTATTAACGGCGGCGGAACGAGAGAACTGATGTTTGCAATCATGAATTTTCTAGAACAGCAACGGCGAGAAAAAAGTGAGCAGAGCTGATTTTTCTAAAGCTAAACGGGTTGTTATTAAAATAGGCAGCTCATTACTGACCAAGCACGGCCAGGGACTGGATAAGACCGCGATCAAAACCTGGGTTAAGCAAATGGCCAGCTTGAGGCACGAAGCTATTGATGTGATTCTGGTATCTTCAGGCTCAGTGGCAGAGGGCATGTGCCGCCTGGGCATGAAAGTGCGACCGACAAAATTACACGAACTACAGGCTGCAGCATCTGTGGGACAAATGGGTTTGGTGCGCGTTTTTGACGACAACTTCCAGCAACACCAACTGCATGCGGCTCAAGTGTTATTAACCCATGATGATTTGTCGAATCGGCAGCGCTATTTGAATGCCAGAAGCACCTTGTTAACCCTGCTTAAATTTGGCGTAGTGCCGGTTATTAATGAAAATGACGCTGTGGCTACCGAAGAAATTCGCTTCGGCGATAATGACACGCTAGCGGCGTTAGTCGCTAATCTGGTCGAGGCCGATCTGCTGATTATTTTGACCGATCAGCAAGGCCTGCTTACGGCAGATCCAGGACTACATCCTGACGCAGAATTAATTTCAAAAATCAGCGTCAATGATGACCGCCTGGATGTGGTGGCAGGTGATAGTCGCAGTGGCTTAGGGCGCGGTGGCATGTGCACCAAAGTGCGCGCAGCGCGACTGGCCGCCCGATCCGGCGCAGCAACTGTTATTGCAGCTGGCGCTGTCGATGATGTTATTACCCAGGTCATGGCAGGAGCTGATTTAGGTACTTATTTATTGCCAGATATAGAACCTTTAGTAGCGAGAAAACGCTGGCTAGCTGCACAGCTACAAGTTAAAGGCTGCGTTATTCTGGACGAAGGCGCAGTTAACATGTTAAAAAACAAAGGAAAAAGCCTGCTTGCTGTCGGCGTTAAGTCAGTATCAGGATCGTTTGAACGTGGTGAACTGGTTTCTTGTGTCGATGACAGCGACTTAGAAATTGCGCGGGGACTGATTAATTACGGCAGTGCTGAGGCGCAATTAATAGCCGGTAAACACAGCTCGGAATTTGAGGCTATTCTGGGCTATTTTGATGACTCAGCGCTGATACATCGGGACAATCTGGTCATTATTTAGCCGCTTTAAATAAAATCGCCAGCCAATAAAAAAGGCCGTAACTCTGTGAGTTACGGCCTTTTTTATTGAGTAAAGCTAAAGCAATTAAGCGATAGCTTTTACTTTTGCATTCAGCCTGCTTTTACCGCGCGCTGCTTTATTCTTGTGAATAATGCCTTTAGTAACTGCAGAATCGATAATCGGAACAGCAGTGTTGTAGGCGGCTTGCGCTTTTTCTTTGTCGCCAAGCTTGACTGCGGCAATGATTTTTTTGATGAAGGTGCGTAAGTTGCTACGTTGTCCTGCGTTGCGAATACGGCTTTTTTCCGCTTGTCGCGCACGCTTTTTAGCTTGTGCTGTATTAGCCATAGTGTCTCGATTCTTGTTATCTAAGTGAATTAAACCGTGTATTATGATTATAAGTGATATTATTGTCAAATTTTTAATACCGAACAACGGGATCCGCATTGAGCAGGCAACTTTTTAAGTCCACTTTTGTTGTCGGCAGCATGACCCTCATATCTCGCATACTTGGCTTTGTTCGGGATATGTTGATTGCACAGCTCTTCGGCGTGGATTCGGCAACCGATGCTTTTTTTGTTGCATTCAAAATTCCTAATTTTTTACGTCGATTATTTGCTGAGGGTGCTTTTGCCCATGCTTTTGTTCCCGTACTGGCTGATTACAAAGCTCGTGGTAGCTTGGCTATGTTAAAACAGTTTATTGATAAAACTGCGGGTACCCTGTCGATATTTTTACTGATAATCACCATGATCGGAGTCGTTGCCGCTCCGTTGCTTATCATGCTGCTGGCCCCCGGTTTTATGTGGCAAGGAACCCAGTATGAGCTATCGGTAAAACTCTTGCAGATTACTTTCCCTTACTTGTTTTTTATTGCGCTGGTGGCTTTTTCCGGTGGAATTTTAAATGCGCACGGACAGTTTGCAGTTCCCGCCTTAACACCCGCTTTACTGAATATTTGCATGATCATCGCTGCAATCTGGCTTGCACCCTTAATGAATGAACCCGTTACAGCCTTAGCCTGGGGAGTCTTTGCTGCGGGTATCGTGCAGCTGTTGTTTCAGTTTCCTGCGTTAATGCGCTTGAGATTGATGCCACGATTAAGATTAGGCTTTAATGATGCTGGCGTTAAACGAATTATAAGCTTGATGTTGCCGGCGATTTTTAGCGTCTCGGTAACTCAGATCAATTTGCTGCTAGATACCTTGATCGCATCATTTTTAACTGTTGGCAGCGTATCTTGGCTATATTATTCTGACCGTTTGGTAGAGTTTCCTTTGGGTATTTTAGGTATTGCACTGGCGACAGTTATTTTGCCAAATTTATCTAAAAATCATGCTACAGAAGACTCTGTCGCCTTTTCAAATACCTTGGATTGGGGCTTGAGACTGGTTGTACTAATAGGACTACCTGCCACCATTGGTTTACTGTTACTGGCCGAGCCTATGCTATCAACACTATTTCAATATAATGAATTCAGTGTCAGTGATGTGCATTTCGCAGGATTGAGCTTAAAGGCTTATTCATTGGGTTTGTTGGGCTTTATTCTCATCAAGGTGCTAGTTCCGGCTTTTACCTCACGTGGCGACATGAAAACACCGGTACGCTACGGTATTTACGCAATGATAGTTAGCTTAGTGCTAAATTTAGGCTTGGTTTTCCCGCTAGCCCATGCCGGACTAGCTTTAGCGACGTCTCTGGGTGCTTTTTTTAACGCGGCATTATTATTGATAAAATTGCAACAAGACCAGGTATATCAGCCAAAAAATGGCTGGATCTTGTTTTTTATCCGAGTCTCCCTAGCCGGTGGAGTCATGGCGGCAGGGCTTTATTATTTTGTCGATACGAATTGGTGGGGGCACTGGAACTCAACAGCGCGCGCAATCAACCTAGTGAAATGGATAGCGATAGGCTCGCTAATATACACGGCAACATTGTTATTAACGGGTTTAAAACTAAAGCACTTAACTGATTTAAGTAGCCCGTAAACTTGATTGCACTTTAACTAGCATCGAATTTAGCTGCTTAAATTCTCGCCCTGAACCTTAGATTTTTTGTAAAATCACTCAATTCATCCCTGATCAAGCACTGCAATCACTTGCTCGCAACTGATTACATTTTCATGGTTATTAAGTATATAGTCCGCTAGGCGCTCAATAGCTTTCCAATAAATCGGTGAAGTTACAAACTGAAAAGCATGATTAAACAGCTCAGCAAGCTTTACTTGATGCTGACTTCTGGCGGCTATAAAGGTATTCAAATATTCATGAACTTGGTTAAGATCAGATGTGCCACCGTAATTATGCAAAGCATGAATATTAATCAATTGCGCATTAAAACACTCGTTATCACGAAAGGCTACATATCTTGCTTCCGCTATCGGCCCGATTAACAAATTAATCATATCTGCCTCAAACGCAGTCTGATAGGCATCTTGCTGATGTTCTGAGAAAAATTCAGTGCTTTCAATAATTGCAATCGGCAAACTAGAAATCAACCGCCCTCCTTCTACGATTGCGGTAAAGTGATCACCGGCCAATCCCAGTGTATCCCATGTTTTTTCTATCGGGCGATGCACTGGGTTGATGCTGATTTGAAAATATACCGGTGGGAGTTGTTTGTGTTTATTGTAAAGATAAATTCCGGCCGCATGACCTGCTTCATGGAAAGCGGTCTGCCTGATCAAATCTTGATCATTAATAGCGCAGCAAGTAGATTTTTGATAATTTCGTTTCATGATTTCCGCCCGAAGATAAAAAAAGATGCGGCCAAAACTTCTGGCCGCATTAAGCTGGGTAGGATATAGCTGATGAACTCAAATCGCTTTAACAAGGGGGGCATATAAGAGTTGCGTGCATTTTATTGGCTAAAGCCAGGCTTGAAAATGTGGCATATTGACGCGCGACAATATGCCGCGAGAAATGGCATAGTAAATGCTAAAATTAATTGGTTTGCACTCTAAAAACTGCGCAATTACTGAGTTTAATAACCCATGAACGGGCAATACAACATGTCATTTCACGCATAAAATAAGGCATATGACACAGCTGCCTATTCCTTGGATTCTCGAAGACTTTTTTTTACCCTCGGCATTTTTCAATATTTCTGTGCTGGTGTGATTTATTGTACCGGTCGAATTTTTTGCTAAGGCATCGCTAATCGGCTTGGTTTAGGCTTGAATAAAACCAATCTGTCCCCACATCGGCGTTAATCTCATAATTAATCAGGATTAACAAAAATGACCATTGAAACAAAAAAAGAAACCTTGGGCTTTGAAACTGAAGTTAAACATTTACTTCATTTGATGATTCACTCCCTGTATAGCAACAAGGAAATATTCTTACGCGAATTGATTTCAAACTCGTCAGATGCCGCTGATAAGCTGCGTTTTGAAGCGCTGTCCAATGACGGTCTGTATGAAGGTGATAGTGAGCTGAAAATTCGCCTGGAATTCGATAAAGAAAAACGCACTATTACTGTTATTGATAATGGCATAGGCATGACCCGTGCAGAAGTACAGGAACATATCGGCACCATCGCAAAATCAGGTACCAAACAATTTTTTCAAGCCTTGACCGGCGACCAAGCTAAAGACAGCGAATTAATTGGTCAGTTTGGCGTGGGCTTTTATTCGGCGTTTATCGTTGCCGATAAAGTAACCTTAACCACCCGCAAGGCAGGTTTAGACAAGAGCGAAGGCGTACGTTGGGAATCGGCAGGCGAAGGCGATTACACCCTGGAATCGGTAGAAAAAGCCCAACGCGGCACCGAAATCGTATTGCATTTGAAAGAAGCTGAAAGCGATTTTCTGGACGGTTACCGTATCCGCTCTATCGTCAGAAAATTCTCCGATCATATTTCCCTGCCTATCGTGATGGACAAGGAAGTCATGCCGTCCGTAGCTGAAGAAGGCGAGGAAGATCTTTCATCAGCCGATCGCCCTGAGCTTGTCGAAGCGATCGAAGAAACAGTTAACTCGGCTTCTGCCTTATGGACTAAAGCCCGCCAGGAGATTTCCGAAGAAGCCTATAACGAATTTTACAAGCATGTCGGCCATGATTACCAAGACCCGTTAACCCATGTGCACAGTAAAGTCGAAGGTTCCAATGAATATACCTTGCTGCTTTATGTGCCGACCCATGCGCCGTTCGACATGTGGGACAGAGACACCAAGCACGGCGTAAAGCTGTATATCCGCAAAGTCTTTATTACCGACGATGCCGAGCAGTTAATGCCGCGTTATTTGCGTTTTATCCGAGGTATTATCGATGCCAATTCCTTGCCACTGAATGTATCGCGGGAAATCCTGCAACAAAGCAAGCAAATCAGCACCATCAAATCTGGCGCAGTTAAAAAAGTGCTGGGCATGCTGGAAGACCTGGCCAAGACCGAACCGGAAAAATACGAAACATTCTGGACCCAGTTTGGTCAGGTTATCAAGGAAGGTCCGATTGAAGATCATGCTAATAAAGCGCGTGTCGCCAAATTGCTGCGCTTTGCAACTACCCATGCTGACACTGATAAACAGGATGTTTCGTTAGAAGCATATGTCAGTCGGATGAAAGAAGGCCAGGACAAGATTTATTATGTCACCGCAGACAGCTTCCAGGCGGCAAAAAACAGTCCGCATCTGGAAATTTTCCGCAAGAAAGGCATAGAAGTGATCTTGTTGTCAGATCGTATTGATGAATGGCTAGTGTCTAACTTGGATGAATTTGAAGACAAACATTTACAATCTGTCGCCAAGGGCGATCTGGATTTAGGTATTTTGGATGCTGAAGAAGACAAGGAAGCCCAGGAAGAAGTGAGCAAAGATTTTGAATCGGTGCTGAAGCAGATTAAAGACGTGCTGGCCGATAAAGTCAGCGATGTGCGTTTGAGTCATCGTTTGACCGAATCTCCTGCCTGTCTGGTTGCCGATGTCTACGGTATGAGCCTGAACATGGAAAGAATCATGAAGGATGCCGGCCAAGGCATGGGTATGGGTATGGGTATGGGCAGAAAACCGATTTTCGAACTTAACCCGACACATCCTTTAGTGGTACGGATGAAAGAAGAGCAAGATGACAACCGCTTTGCCGATTTGACCCATATCCTGTTCGACCAGGCCATCCTCAGTGAAGGCGGACAACTGGATGATCCGGCGGCTTTTGTGCATAAACTGAACGGTTTATTGCAGGGCCTACTGCACTAAGCATTAAAAAAACGAGAAGGCTGGATAATTTCCAGCCTTTTTTTTGCCTGGAGATTAAGCGCCTGTGGCATTTAACTCACTACAGCTGATTTTTAGGTTATATCACACACTTTTTTTAAAAAAAATACCAATATGTTTCATCAAGGCACGAATAATCTATGTTCTATTTATTGGCATAATTTTTGCTTTTTCTTAATTTGTTCGAGAGGGCGTGATTATTTTTAATTCCTCTCCTAAATTTATCTTCATCAAAATTATAAAATGCCCAAGGGAGGGCTTAATGTCAAAATCTAATATTTTTAAAAAACGAGTCATTTATTCACTAGTAACAACTGTTATGGCAACCGCTAGTCAAGGCGGTTTTGCCCATACTCGACTGGAATCACCGACTATCCTTGAGGGTAGCTCGGGGGTCTTGGCTCACAATCGGGTCACTATTGGGCATGGCTGTCCTCCAATTACCGCTAGAAATCCTAGCTATGGTACGAGCGTGGTGTTTCCAAACGCAATCAGTTACTCACCTATAATCGGGGTGGATGGAAGCAGTGCAGGCAAAGGCACGGCCAAACAATATGCGACCAATCAGGATGCCTCAACTTATTATGCGCCATTGGCCGGTATTGGTGCTTTAATTCGTGAAGGCGGCGCGTTTCCGTATGAAAATATTAAAGCCGATGCCAAGGGTAATATTGATGGATTCTGGGCGGCGGGAAAGTCTTATGATCAAACTATATCCACTCCAATACAAGTGAGTTTCAAAACAGCAGCGGTTACTATTGCTCCAGCATCCTGCGCCCGTTCGGTGACGTTTGTGTTGGCTATTGCTGATATTTGTACGGTTAAACCGAGTGCTACAGCTGCCGATGCGGAAATTCTGTATTGGTCGCCAATTCCCAATTTTACCGGCGTGCCTGGACAACCCTTTGGTGCGCCAGTCGCCAATACTGTTCGCAGTATCCCTGCCGGCCCAGCTTTTTCTCTCTATGATGGCTATGCCGATGCCGCCCACACCATTGCCGGAGATGGCTGGGGTTCACCTGCAACCTTGAAAGTGGTTAGAAACACGACGGGCACGCCAGCTACCTTGACGACAGCCGCTGTTGCAGCCAATCCACTTCCCGCAGGCTGTGCGGGTAATGGTGGCTTAGGTGATGATGTGTATATTTATCCTTCTGCGGCACAGATTAATGCGGAATTGCCAATCTGGACAGGTACCCAGCAAACCGGTACTAACTATTGGAAATAGCCTCTCTCGACTTACACTAATAGCTCTTTAAATCAATCTACGGCGATGCCCATCGTCGTAGATTTTTTATTTTACGCCTATAGATATTTATATTTTTGTTGTTATCAAGAAATGAGATAATGCTGAGTTACTTAGCTTATCAGAATCGACAACCAAATCTGAAAGCTAGCACGTTTGGCCCACAGGGGCATTGGCCTCTCTGCACGAAGCGTTGCAAGGGTGCGTTAGTTAGCCGAAACCGCTCTTGAAAATAAGTGCTGATGCCGGCAGAGTTTATTTTTTCTTTAGTACGTTAGTTGTATGAGGCTTACCATGAAATCGGTTTTTTTTAAAAGAGTTGTTGCTATATCTATCCTTGTTGCTGTAAGTCATGCCAACGTCACCTTAGCCCATAGTGGAGGCGGCGCAATAGATCCGGCAGGTACAAATGCAAGTGCAACCATTCTTGCCGCAGTGACCTGTTCTGACGATGGCAACGGAACACCTGATCATCTTTTTGGTCAAATTAAGGATTTGTCGGCTCCAGTGCCAGGATTATTGACGAGCTTGCATATTTACAAAGGGGTCAAAATGACCACCAGCACTGATCCTATTTCCGGCGATGCAAATTATAGTCCCGGCGCCACTCTGAATGGTGGCCCAGGTGTTTACTATATTTCAGTGACTAAAACTGCGGCGGGTACAAGGGAATTTGATGTCATCTGGCATTGCGTAACCAGTGGCGATATTCATACAGGTACTGATATTTCTGTCTACCAAATTCAATAATCACGCTTATTAAAAAACATACATGAATCAGCGTACCTTAATTTTACTTTGCGCCGTTTTGGCGCTGCCCCCGATGCCAACATTATTTGCTGCCGAGATGGGCAGCAAGGCGCCCGATTGCGAATTAAGCTCGCTCAAAGAAATGCAAAGCTATCACTTGCAACATTTTCACGGAAAAGTGATTTATGTGGATTTCTGGTCTTCATGGTGCCCACCTTGTGCGAAATCTTTTCCATTTTTGAACGAGCTAGAGCATGATTTAAAAGACAAGGGCCTGCAAGTGATCGGCGTCAATCTGGATCAGGCACCGGAAGATGCCAAGACCTTTCTTGGTAAATACCCAGCCAACTTTACCGTGGTGGCTGATGCAAACGGAAAGTGCGCAACTGACTTTGATGTCAAAGCCATGCCAGCATCTTATTTGATCGATCGCAATGGCGTGATACGCCACGTACACTTGGGCTTTCGGGCCGAAGAAGCTAAAGAGCTTAAAATTCTTGCCGAGCAGTTGTTAGCAGAACAAAAATAACATAACATGAAGGTAATTTTATTATTCGCGTTAAGCCTGTTGTTTTCAGGCTGCACCCCGGTATCGCCCTGGCAACGAGGTACGCTCGCTACGCCACAGATGGCGCTGGATCCTTATCCCACACAAAGCATATTACAAGCGCATACCTATAGCAGCCGAGAATCTGCCAAGGGTAGCGGTTCTGCTGGAGGCGGCGGCTGTGGCTGCAACTGATCCGAAATCAATTTTTAAACAATCAGTGAGCACTTCATTACAAGCACTGACCGCCGCCGCTCTCGTTTTACCGGGTTTAATGCCGGTCCAAGCGGCGGAAGAAGAGACCAGCTTGCTTTATGGTTATTACCAAGAAAGCAACCGTAATCTTGCCAATGTAAAAAGCAGATTTAATCCTATTGCAGTAGACAGTCTTCTGGGTAGCTCCAAAATAAAGCTGTCCGACCGGCTGAAACTTGCCTTCAACTATAGCCAAGATACGTGGAGTGGCGCCACACCTCTGGCTACGGCGCCGCTATCTTTTGGAGGAAACAGAGCGGGTGGGATCATTGCAGGAGCAACGCCTTATTTACAAAATAATAATGTTAAATTTGACAGACAATTCAACCCTCTAAAACTAGATACCACAAGCAATAGCTATATTAAAGATGCCCAATTAGTTCATACCATTTCCTCTGCTTCACTTGAAACCCGTAACCAAGGTGATTTCAAGCTAGGTTATGAATGGGATCAGGTGGCACTGGATGCAGGCGGCGGTATTTCCCTGGAAAATGACTATGAATCGCGATTTGGCAATCTGGCCGGACGTTGGGATTTTAACCAGAAGCTTACCCGTTTGAACCTGGGCTTAAGTTACACCCACAGCAAAACCCACGCCACGCTTGATCATGATGCTACCCCCTATATCTGGAATACCAGCAGTGGGTTTGAGGCCCGCAATATTATTTCTAACAGCAGCCAGATTAGCAAAATAGGCGGAAATACCTTCCTCCAAGGTAACCGACAGGACATCGAGACCAGTATTGGTCTAACTCAGGTACTAAATCAAAATGCGCTCATTGAAGCTAGCCTAGGCTATACCAGCAGCAGCGGGTATATGGCAAATCCCTATAAAGCGGTAGAGACCGCATTCATTGCGCCAGGACAAACCGGCGCTATATTAAATGGACAGACGATCGGCTTACTTGAACAGCGGCCCAATCAGCGTGATCAATGGACCGAGAATTTGCGCTATGTTCAGCATATTGATGGTCTGGATGCAGCGGTACATATTGATTACCGATTTTTTCACGATGACTGGGCAATCAATGCGCATACACTTGAAGCCAATTGGATACAGCCTGTGGGTGATGGCTGGTCGGTCACACCGAAGGTACGCTATTATTCCCAGTCTGCTGCCTCTTTCTACACACCTTATCTGGTATCCAACCAAGGTCTTACTCAAAATTCCGTAGATACCAACGGTCGGCCTATCCTCGTTTCAGCTGACAGTCCAAATAATGGACAAGTTTATTTTCGTGATGCAGATTACAATCTAGTCGATGCCAAGGGAAAGATTGTCAATGAAGCTGTCATTAATCCGGTTAACAAAACTGTCCCGTTCGATAGCAGCAAACTTCCTGCAAATTATTCCAGCGATCAGCGTCTTTCGGGGTTCGGCGCGTTAAGCGGAGGACTCACGGTAAGCAAAAAATTTGCCAAAGGAATTACTTTTGAAGCCAGCGCCGAATACTATACTCACGCAGGCTCATTGAAACTAGGTGGAGGTGGCGAAGGATCTTACGCAGATTACAACGCTTACATGGTTAATGGCGTTCTCAAGGTCGATTTATCCGCGCTTTCCCTGCCGGGTAGTGGCCATGCCGGCCATAGCCACCACAGCAGTCATGCACCAGCCGGGGTCATGTTCGATCACATGCTGGGTAAATCCGGCGATACCATGGTCGGCGCCCGTTATATGCGTGACACTCAGGGCGGTAACCTGCTACAGGGTTCGACTAAGGTTAGTGATCAAGCCCTAGTAAAAAATGGCTGCGCCGGCAATGCCTGCTTTGATACGTCCAGCAGTATGAACATGAATATGATCATGCTCGACCTGATGTACGCGCCCACCGATTGGTTAACACTGATGCTGATGCCTCAATTTGTTGACATGAACATGTCTTCACGAGTATTGAATGGTGCGCCAACAGCAAGTTTTGAGCAGCAAGCCTTGATCAATCATCATACTTTGCATGAACATACTACAGCCGGTATTGGCGACACCGGCATGTACGCAATGGTCAAGCTGTTTGAAAAATCCGGTCATCATCTTCATGGAACTTTTGGTATCAGTGCGCCGACCGGCGCTGTTGATCTCAAGTTCAGAGATACCCACCGACTGGACGTCGGCTTTCAGCATTACGGCATGCAGTTGGGTAGCGGTACCTGGGATCTCAAACCAAGCGTCACCTATACCGGGAAAATTGATGACTATTCCTGGGGCGTTCAGCTCAACGGAACTAAACGTTTGATGAATAATAACCCGTCAGGTTTTGCCTTGGGCGATGTATTTCAATCCACCGCCTGGGGTAGTTATAGCCTGCTAAAGTGGCTATCGGCCTCGCTGCGCGGCGTTTATACCGTACAAGGTTCAATTCGGGATCAGTACAACGGCACTTTTAATCAACTAGGGCCAGCAGATTACACCGCCAACTATGGCGGACGTTATTGGGATGCCGGCTTTGGTCTCAATGCCTTTGTGCCCACCGGCGATTTGCAGGGTAATAATCTAAGTTTCGAGTGGTTACAGCCAGTCAGTGATAACGTCAACGGTTATCAACTTCCGCGCCAAGGTGCATTGTCGGCTACCTGGAGTTATGCCTTTTGACCCGCGCTTGAATTGCTACTGCTATGCCTTCGAAGCGATGGGCTCGCCGTGCGAGATACAACTTTTTGCTGATACGGATGCTAACGCTAAAAGGATTGCCGATACTGCCATTGCTGACGTTCACCGGCTCGAAGCCCGTTATTCTCGCTACCGTAACGACAGTTTTCTTTCTGCCATCAATCGCGTAGCTGCCACGGGCGGCTGTATCACGGTCGATGCTGAAACGGCGGGCTTATTAAATTATGCAGCGACCTGTTATCAACAAAGTGATGGCTTGTTTGACATTAGTTCCGGCATCTTGCGTCGTGCCTGGCGCTTTGATATGGGAAAGTTGCCGGATCAGGTTCAGATTCAAGCTTTACTCGATAAAGTCGGCTGGCATAAATTGCGCTGGATACCGCCGGTGCTTGAGTTTCCAATTCCGGGCATGGAACTGGATTTCGGTGGCGTGGTTAAGGAATATGCCGTTGATCGTGCCGCCGCCTTATGTTGGCAGGCGGGGGTTCGACAAGGTGTCATTAATCTGGGCGGCGACATAAAAGTCATTGGCCCTCGTGCTGATGGCAGTCCGTGGCGCGTCGGTATACGTCATCCTCGTCGCAAGGACGATTTAATGCAGACAATTTTATTGCGAGAAGGAGCTCTTGCCAGCAGCGGTGATTATGAGCGCTGTCTTATTGTCGATGGAGTTCGTTACGGCCATGTACTTAATCCGAAAACTGGCTGGCCGGTGCGGCACCTGGCGGCGGTCAGCGTAGTGGGTGATTTTTGTGTCGTTGCGGGCAGTGCTTCTACTATCGCTATGCTCAAAGAAAGTGATGGCCCGTCCTGGCTGGAAAGCCTGGGACTACCTCATTTGTGGATCGATGTGCACAATGAAATAGGCGGCACTCTGGGGCTAAACAAAGCCGGTTCGCTATAGAATCCACTGTACGTTATTTGACGCATTAATAGATTAAAAGTAAGTCATATGACTCACTTTTAATTCCCCCTAACACCTCTCGATAAAAGCCTGTATTAACACAGCGCAACTCATACAACACGCATGTAGCATCAATGCGACTATTAAGTATTTGATTGTAAGTAAATTTAATCGCCAATGAATTCAAGGTTGTTTAGTGCCTTGATAATATGGCATGTAATTTGCTAAGTTTAGGAAAATCATCCATAACTATAACAATTAAAACCATGAAAAAATACGCCATATTACTAGGATTGAGTTATTTAGGCAGTGCGATTGCCGCTGAGCCAGTGGAAACTAAAAAAACCGGTACGGTCAAGCAGGCTAAAGCTGATAAGAAAAAAGATTCCGCCATGGCTTTGTCTGATATGGTGGTTACCGGTGAGGCACCATCAGAAGATGGTCGGCCTGAGAAAATATCAAAAACTAATACCGCCACTCCCAACACCAAAGTGACAAAAGCAGCTATTGACAAAACCAATGCAGTGACCACCTCGGATGTCGTTAAGTATGAGGCCGGTATGTATGCTAGGCAGCGTTATATCGGCGATACCAATGCGCCAGTGGGTATGCGGGGATCCAATGATTTTCAAGCAGGCCATGTCATGGTATTTATGGATGGTATGCCGATCTGGAATCCTTTGCAGTCCAGCTATAACGGTTCACCACGCTGGGGTTTAGTGGGACCCGGTGAGATCAAATCGGTGGATGTACTAGGTGGACCCTTTTCCGCCGAATACAGCGGTAACGCGATGGGTGGGGTAGTTAATATCAACACCTTGATGCCACAAAAACGTGAGGTCTATACCGAAGCGACCTATATGCTACAGCCTTATACTAGCCTGGGTACCAATAAGAATTTGCAAGGTTTTAAAACCTTTGGCTCTTACGGCGATAAATTTGGCGACTTCAGCACCTATTTTTCCTATAACCATTTGGAAAATGAAGGTCAACCGATGTCACCAACGGTCTTATCAAGCTTAACGCCTTCAACCGCGAATCCACTTTCCGGGGCGCTGAGTCAACAAAGTCCAACTGGCAACGGTAAAGGCGGCAATGCCGGCGCACCTACGCTGCAAATCGGTAGTGATGGCGTTGTGCACTCCATCAATGATTTGTACAAATGGAAAGGCGGCTATGACATTAATCCAGAATTAAACACGTCGTTTACAGCAGCCTACCAGAACGTCGAACTCTCTAAAGTTGGACAATCATTTATGAGCAACGCCGCAGGGCAAACGATTTGGGGTTCACAGTTGTCAGGCAAAAGTGCCAACGGCTATGGCTTGTCAAATTCAACTGCTTTAGGTAAAAGCGATCAAAGCCGAGAAACTTTTACCGCAGGTTGGGGCTTAAATGGCCGGGTTTTTGGTAACTGGCACACCAATACCAATGTTAGCGTGTTTGATATTATTAACGATACCACCTTAGCCTCAAGCTATAACCCGAATGATCCAGCGTTTAAAAATACGGCAACCAATACCGGAACCAAAACATCCTGGGATGATTCCGGTTGGGTTAATTTATCGACAAAATTCAATAATGAAGAGTTTTTTGGCCGCAAAGATTTATCTTTTGCTACCGGCTATGAATATCAACACGCAAAAATGCTGCAAACGGTAACTAACTTGAGTAATTACTCTAGCAATACCGTCAGTCCAACTGCTCCAATCAAAACAAAAAGTGGCGGAGAAACCGATACCCATGGTGTGTTTGCTCAAATGAGCTGGCGCTTTATCAAAGACTGGGACGCAACGATAGGTACACGCTATGAACGCTGGAATATGTCTCATGGTCTTAACTTATCTTCAACTGATATGACCGGTGCGCTTAATTCGCAAAGTAGAGAGGCCTCTGGTTGGTCGCCAAAAGTCTCGTTAGGCTATCAACCTGGGCGCTGGAAGTTCCGATATTCATTTGGTCAAGCTTACCGTTTTCCTGTTGCAGATGAGTTATTTGGTAACTCAGCCAGCGTAGGTGGAAATGTGAGTCTGGCTAATTCCACACTAAAACCTGAAAATGGCATACATCACAATATACTGACCGAATATGGTTTTGATGATGGCTATGTACGGTTAAATTTATTCCACGAAAATATCAGTAATGCTATTTACTCTCAGTATATTTATACCAGTCCAAATGCACCATTAAGTTCAGTAGTTTCGTCAATTGGCGAAGTAGAAACCAATGGTTTAGATTTTACTGTTAATCGTGATCGGGTCATGGGATCAAATGTCGATGTAAAAGTTAATACCTCCATATTAGATTCAACAATTATCTCAAATCCGCTAAATCCAGCCTTAGTTGGCAACCAGATGCCACGGATGCCAAACTATCGAGCCAATGCGTTTGCAACTTATCACTATGGCCGAGATATAGACCTTTCAGTGGGTACTCGCTATACCGGTAGCATGCACAGTCAGCCTGACAACAAAGACCTACAACTTTCATACTATGGCGCTGTTAGCGAATCAGTATTTGTGGATTTAAAAACCACTTACCATTTCAATGACAGAAAAGGTCATGTCTCTGCTGGGGTAGACAATGTCAATGGCTATCAAGCTTTTATGGCGCACCCTTTACCTTTAAGGACTTTCTTCATGAATGTCGGCTATAAATTTTAAGCCAGCAGAACTGATTAGCAGCACAGGGATGTGCTGTAATCACCGAGTCATTTTTACAGGTAAATACACATGAACCCTTACAACCCCTACACCTTTATTTGTCTATTGCTAACCGCAGCCCCGTTGGCAATGGCAGAAACCACGCAAGATAGCGGCGCAGCTAAAAATAAACCAGAAGTCAGCAAAAAAGCGCAAGCCGATAAATCCAAAGCGGTACTGTCTGACATGACGGTTACCGAGAAAATAGCTGCGCCTACCGCCAAGGAGAAATACAAACTGCCGACCACCACAGAAAGTGTTACTAGCGAAAAAATAAACAATACTATTAATGCGATGACAGCAGAGGACGTCATTAAATATATGCCCAGTATTCAGGTGCGCAGGCGTTATATCGGCGATACCAATGCCCCCGTAGGTTGGCGCACTTCGGGCACAGGCGCCAGTGCTCGCGGGTTGATATATGCCGATAGTATCTTACTGTCTTCGTTGCTGGGTAATAATAACGGTAATACCGGTTCACCACGCTGGAATATGGTGTCGCCCTCTGAAATTGAACGAGTTGATTTAATGTATGGACCTTTCTCGGCGGCCTATCCCGGTAATTCGATGGGAGGGATTATTGATATAAAAACCCGTATGCCGGAAAAATTTGAGGCTGGCGGCGATGTAAAGTCTACCTGGCAGGATTATAGTTTTTATGGCAAGAACAAAACCTTCGACAGCCAGGAATACTCCGCAAATGTAGGCGATCGCTATAAGGATTTTTCCTTTCGTTTTGATGTCAGTCATCTCGATAGTCACAGTCAACCTATAACATTTAACAACCCTCTTACCTCAACGACCAATGCTGTTGGTACGGACAAAGTGGTAACAGGCGCGATTGCTAACCGAAATGGTGCGGGGGTTAATGCTCAGGTACTGGGAGAAGGTTATCTTAACCACACCGTACAGGATAATTTCAAATGGAAATTAGGCTATGATCTGACCCAGACCATACATGCGGCTTATACACTGGGACTCTGGCAGAACGATAATAAAGCCGGCTTCAATAGTTTTTTACGTGATAGCTCTGGCAATGTAGTCGATAGTGGCAAAGTAAATATCAACGGAAAACAATATGACCTAGGTAATACTTTTGCAGAAACTCGAGCCGAGCAAATGCACTGGTCACATGGTATGAATTTTAAATCCGAGACCGGTGGTAAGTTTGATTGGGATTTATCAGGCAGTGTTGTCGACTATGGTACGGATTTAAGTCGAACATCAACACAAGCCCCAGTTCTGGCGGCAGCTAACGGCACAGGCACCGTAACCAGCTTGACTGGAACCGGCTGGAACACCGCCGATGCAAAAGGCATCTGGCGCCCCGGCGTCAATTTGCTGGGTAAGCATGAAGTCAGCTTTGGTTTTCACCATGATTTATACACTTTGGATAATCCGCAATATACCGTGACCAACTGGCAATCCAGCGACAGTGGAATTCTTAAATCCAATTCTCAAGGCAAAACCCAAACCGAAGGCTATTGGCTACAGGATGCTCTGGATTTCAATAAAAACTGGAACCTAACCTTGGGTGGGCGCTTAGAGAACTGGCATGCTTTCGATGGCTATAATTCGGCTTTGCTAGGCACGACGCTTAAAACGATCAACCAGGCAGATCGTAATGACATGCAATTTTCACCCAAGGCGAAATTAACCTGGAAGCCTTTGGATCGTGTACAAACGGGCTTAGCCATCGGTCAAGCCTATCGTTTTGCTACGGTAACCGAATTATTTCAATCAACTACGGTTACTACAGGTGGCGTAACCAATATTATCAATGGAAATCCCAATCTTAAACCGGAAGAAGCACTATCTTCGGAGCTTTCTACCGAATACTTTCTAGATCAAGGTAAGCTGCGTCTTAGTTTATTTCAGGAACGGGTAAAGGATGCCATTTATTCGCAACAAACTTTTTTACCGACTGGAGGCACCGCCAGTACGCCTTCAAATGTTGGTGAAATTCAAACTTACGGCATCGAGTTTTCTGGTGAGCATAGTAATGTCGGTATTCAGGGGCTGGATCTTTACGGTAATGCCACCTGGACGGACTCCAGAATCACTGAAAATACTGCTGGAGATGCGGCAGCCGCTGCTGCAAGTGCTAATGCCGCTAACCCAAGCGCCAATCAGCCTTCTGTTGGCAAACGTCAACCCCGTGTTCCCGAGTGGCGAGCCAGTGCAACGATTGCCTATAGACCTATTGACAAATTGACTACTTCAGTAAGTGGTCGTTATAGCAGCCCTCAATTTGGCCAGTTAAACAATAGCGACATCAATCCCTCAACTTATGCATCGGGCGGTAACGCTTATTTTATTGTCGATTTACGCGCCAAATATCAAATCACCAAGCAAGTCAGTGCCTCGGCCGGTATCGATAACGTGAATAACCAAGAAGTCTGGCTATTTCACCCGTTCCCATCACGCACTTACTTTGCCCAATTGAAATATAACTATTAAAAAGGGATCAGCCAACCTAATCTAACGCCCGTTGATCAAAGATGCCAATTGCGATATATTACACAGACGTTTATGTGTATAAGAGGATAAGTAATGAGTGTAGCTGTTCGTTGGACGATTAAAGTTTCGCCTGAAACCGATCTTTCACTACGTGGTTTTTTGGGCGCCCAAGGCATGAAAAAAGGTGATCTGTCCAAATTTGTCGAGGATGCCGTGCGTTGGCGTATGCTGGATCGAACCGTGCAAATCATTAAAGATCGTAATCAGGATGTTTCAGCAGAGCTGATGGAGGCGATGATTAACGAGGCTGTTAGCGATGTTCGTGCCGAGATGCGTAATCAAACACCTTAAAGGTATTTTATGCGCATTGTTCTCGATACAAACATTCTGCTTTCAGCCTTGATAACAAGGGGAACTCCGCCCGACCAGCTTTATGAAGAATGGCGACATGGACGTTTTGACTTGGCTTCTGCCGAACAGCAATTGGAAGAGTTAAATCGGGTTTCTCGTCGTCCGTTTTTTCAGGCGAGACTTAAGCCCAGCGAAGTAGGGCGAATGATTAATGACATTCGGCGTTTAGCGGTGATGTGTGATTTTTTGCCCTCGTTAACGATCTCGCCTGATCCGGATGATGATTTTTTGTTGGCAGTGGCTCAGGTTGCAGGAGCCGATTATTTGGTAACCGGAGATAAAAATGATTTGTTGGTACTTAAATCTCATGGCTCTACCCGGATTACTACAGCAAGAGAGTTAATACAGTTGTTGCGATGACCCACGACGACAAGAATAGTAGAACCATTAATAACACAGGCTAGCCACTTAAGCCGGGACAAAAATACCAAAGTTAGACTTGGCAGGTTTATAAAACCTGCCAAGCCTGTCCCGTGTTAAGTTGATAATTTTATCTCTTTATCTTTAATTTATCTCAATCCATGAAATACCTAAGCTCCTTTTTATTTCTAGCAACCCTGGCTGTTTCCGGCTGCGCAACTGATTCAGCAATAAACTCCGCAGACCATGGCCAACACCCGCAAGCACATCATCAAGACGAAAAATCAACAGGAGTTTGTGTCGATGCCAAAGCTTTACCCGTGAATCTGTGCGCCGAAACCATAAGTGCTGCTTTTGATAGCAAGGGGATGCTATGGATCGCCTGGGTAAATAATGATCATATTTATGTACAATCTTCAAATGACAAGGGCTTAAGTTTTACCTCTCCGGTGATGGTTAATCCACTTGCAGAAAAAATAGAAGCCAAAGGTGAATATCGCCCGAAAATAAAGCTGGACGCAAAAGGCGCTATTTATTTAACCTGGACGATGAAACTGGAAGCTAAGAAGCATAGTGGTCATATCCGCTTTAGCCGCTCAATCGATGGTGGCTTGAGTTTTTCTGCGCCGGTCACGGTCAATGATAATCTGGATCTGATCAGTCATCGCTTTGACAGCATGGCGATTGGTAAAAATGGTGAGATTTTTATAGCTTGGCTCGATGCCAGAGATTTTGAAGCCGCAAAAAAAGCCGGTCAGGAATTTGATGGCTCTTCAGTCTATTACACCTGGTCTAAGGATGGCGGAGTACATTTTTATCCAAATAAAAGAATCGCTGCCCATGTCTGCCAGTGTTGCCGACTGGATACCGCTATAGCCCCTGACAACACGCCGGTTGTCACCTGGCGGCATCTTTTTGAGGGTGGTATCCGCGATCATGCACTGGTTAAATTTAATGACTGGAATACCCCCGGCGATACACACCGTGTAGGTCTTGACAACTGGAAAATTGATGCCTGCCCGCATCACGGCCCCGGCTTGTCAATTTCAGCTACCGGCATTTATCACGCAGTATGGTTTAGCAACTCGCCGAGCAATCAGGGCTTGTTTTATGCCTATTCGACCGATGCGGGACAACATTTTTCCAAGCAGCTTAACTTTGGCAAAGAAGGCGCAAGTCATCCGCATGTACTGGCTATAGGTTCACGGGTAAACATAGTTTGGCAGGAATTTGATGGCACCCACAATGTTATAAAACTTATGAAATCTGTCGACGATGGCAAAAGCTGGTCCCAGCCTGAGTTAATTGCACAAACTGCACAGTCTGGCGATCAGCCTTTTTTGATCAGTGACAAAGAACAGGCTTATCTTTCCTGGAAAACGCATGAACAGGCTTATCAATTAAAATTGCTTGATGGAAAGTAACAGTCCTGGTACCAAGGACTATCGATGTTTAAAAAGGTAAAGTTTCCTATGTTTTTATTTAACAGTAATGAAAGTGGCCGTGTGGTCCGAAATTTAACGGTTTCGGTTAGTGCGACACACAAAAAGCGCTCATTATTCGACGAACAACAACCTCGTTATATCGCTGTGTTGATCACTATTTTAGTGGCGCTGCTGCATTTAGCTATCGCTTGGTGGATTCTAATGCCAACCGAAAATACTAAAAAGCCGGAGCTGGTTATCATAGAGGTGTCGATGGTTGCTGCGCCGAGTCAAAAAGCCGAAGTTACACCGCCCGCGCCGCCAAAACCCGCGCCACCAAAAAAGGAACCGGCCAAAAAACCGGTGCTCAAAAAAGCACCGGTTATTCCAAAACAAGTAACCTTGCCCAAGCCACCTGATTTACCCACGCAACAGGAGCAACCAGCAGTTTCTACACCTGCACCTGCTGTTGTATCTGCACCCGCTGTTGTATCTGCACCGCGACCTACAGCAGCTGTCAACAGTGAGCCGAGAATCAGTACCGGTGTTGTTCCGCTGGAACGGGTTCCTCCCAAATATCCTATGCGTGCAGCTAATCGTCATATTGAGGGCTGGGTAAAAGTCGAATTTACCATTACCACCAGTGGCAATGTTAAAAATGCTGAAGTTGTTGAAGCGGAGCCGGTAGAAGTTTTTGATGATGCCGCACTGGAGGCCATTGAGCAATGGAAGTTTAAAGAAAAAATAGTTAATGGTGTCGCCGTAGAGCAGCGAGCTGTGCAGACACTGCAATTTAAATTAACCCGCTAAACAAAAACAGTGATCAGAATAATGATTGCAATCACGAATTTTATTTTTAACCATTAAGGAGTAAGGAATGCCCTATCATATTACGCCCGCAATTATTATTAACGGTACTTTGTATACGTTACTGATTTTTTCAGTGGCGACCTGGACGCTGATTTTTTTCAAAATCTGGCAGTTCACCAAAAACAGTTATCATAATCGGGACTTTAATAAGGCGTTTTGGGACGCGGAGACTTTGGAACAGGCAAAAAATCTGACCGAAGAGATCGGGGGACCGCAAGCACGAATTGCTCAACAAGGCTTTGACTGGATGGAAGAAAGCCAACACGCTGGCGGCAAGCGTCTTAAGTATCGGGGTGATCCGTCTGAATTACTGGAACATTCACTATTGGTGCAAATGCAGGAAGAGCAACATAAAATGGAAAGTGGCCTGACCATGCTCGCCAGTATCGGCAGCACTTCCCCATTCGTCGGCCTGTTCGGTACCGTGCTGGGGATTATGCATGCCATGCATGAAATTACCGCTAGCGGCTCAACCAGTCTGGACGTGGTCGCGGGACCTATCGGTGATGCCCTAGTAGCCACTGCCATAGGTATCGCAGTCGCCGTCCCGGCAGTATTGGCGTACAATTTTTTCCTGCGCCGAGTCAAACAACAACGTGCTGGCTTGGAGAATTTTGTGGTCAGTTTTAGCCACATTGTTGCAAGTTCGAATATCAACGGTAAGGACTAAATATGGCTTTTAAACCGCAATCCGAAGACGAAGGTGCGATGAGCGACATCAACGTCACGCCCTTGGTTGATGTGATGCTGGTGCTGGTAATTATTCTCTTAGTAACGGCACCGTTATTGACGCAATCCGTACATGTGACTTTGCCGAAAACGGCGACGACTACGGCGGATATTAAGGAGCAACCGTTGCAGTTAGGTATTGATGCACAGGGTCTGATCACATTGAACAAACTACCCATGGAGGACCTTATAACCCTAGAAGCCGCTTTGAAGGCTGAACTGGTAAAAAATCCTGAAATCGGCTTGCATTTATATGCCGATCAAGATGTGGTTTATGCAAAAGTCGCCGGTGTTATGGCTGCCGTACAGCATGCTGGGATCGCTAAAATAGCGTTTGTTACGCTGGAGGAATAGCGGCTTTTTTAGTTCCCGAGCAGCTTTCCTTGTTGACACGGTGACTAAAGTCGCGCGCACTTAGATCGTTTTTTATCTTCGACTTTTTTTGATATTGCGTAGGGCGGTTTACTACGCGAAATCGCCCTACAGCACTAAGCTAATTCATTGCGAATTAATAACCGCCACTAGTATGGTTGTCAATCACCCCGCCCTGAAGGACGGAGCTTGTAAAAGCTAGGTTGACCAGACTAAGCGCTAACACAGTGCTACGATTACAATGGGTCGTTAAGACTTACCAGCGAATGCTTCCTTAGTTCGCAGCTTGTAAAGGATCGGATCACGCT